>CAYXFI010000113.1:0-2492 GCA_964464205.1 uncultured Cytophagia bacterium | reverse complement strand
TTCTGCCAGCGATTCAGTCCGGCGTCGGTCGCCAAGCTGTCCCACTGAATCTTGCTGGGCAGCTCTTTGATCCAAATGTTCCGGAAGGCCACATCCGAACCATGCCGCTGCAGCGCGATGTAGCCATCACGAAAGCGGAACCGCAGGATCGGATGCTCGGCCAGGTTCAGGTCGTGAATCTTTTGCCCATTGAGCCACACGCGCAGGGTCGGGTAGTTCATTTCGATCTCGTAGTGGTTCCACTCCCCTGCCGGCTTGCTTGCGTTCACGCGCGGAGGCTCCACATCGTAGATGGCACCCGTGCTGCCCTTGAAGGGCTTTCTGCCGTAATCGTCGATGATTTGTAGCTCGAATCCCACACGGGACTGCCGGCCATCCCACGGGGCATGCACGAAGATCCCACTGTTGCCGTTGCGGGCGATCTTGAAATCGAGCTCCAGGATGAAGTTCTCGTACACCTTGCGCGTGTACAGAGCCTGCCTTCCCGGACCTTTCCCGCGGGCCCGAATCTCACCGTTTTCCACATACCAGGCCCCCAGCAAAGGTCCCTGAGGTGACCACCAGCCCGTCAAGTCTTTCCCGTTGAACAGGGAAACAAAACCCCGCGGGGGTTTCTTCTCGGGGACGGCGCCTCCCGTTCCCGATGCCGAACGTGAACAGCTCCACTGCCCTGAAGCGACCAGGAACACCAGCAGATTCAGACCGACCACCCTGACGAACCCGGATGTCCTGTGCCCTCCCATCGCGACACCTTCTCCCTTCTACGTTCGCAGCCGACCTTCGTCAAAGCCTCCCACGTTCCAGCCGTCCAGAATGCTCCCCCTCGCTCGCAAAGTGGCGCGGGCACCGAAAGTGGGACCCGAGGCTCCACCGACCGTTCACAGCTCCCGGTCGAATTCTGCGCTGAGGTAGGGCACAACCGGTAGTGGCACTCTACCTCGCGTTTTCTCCCTGAACAACTCACGGTACCACGGATTCAGCCCAAGCGGTATCCAAACCAGACCTCCCGTGAGATCCAGCGCATTTCCCGGAGCCCCCCACCAGCGGTACCCGAGACCACCGTGCAGCTCTACGAGTCCCCGTCCCGTGGCACGACCACGGTAGTAGCGGTTGTAACCGATGCCGCCGCCGTAGGTCACACCCTTGGCCGGCGAAGCGAAGCTCAGATCGGCCGTCACGCGCAGGATCACGCCGGGGAAACCTCCCACGGCCGCACGCAGTACAACGTCGTCGCTCAGCCGCTTCCCAAGCACCAGCTCCAGGCACGGCCCACCCAGGAACTCGAGGCGCACGCCCAGCACGGTGGCCCGACTCTGTCCCAGAGCTCGACCGCCAAAGAAGGAACCGAGGACCGCTCCGACCACCCAAGCCACCACGATTTTCCTCACGAGATCTCCTCCTCAGTCACGTGTGCTTTTCGTCTCTCCCTCCGCCCCGGCTTCCGGTTCTTCGTTGGAGCCCGAGCAGCCCCCGGATCCACAACGTTCCCCCGTGCAGTCACGGCCACCTCACAACAGCACGGTGTCGACGGGCTGACGACCCCGCGAGCTTCACAATCCAACTGACGGCCCGATCAAGGCCAATCGTAGACTTGAGTCCCCACCTGAAGCCCATCGGGCAACCCGCCCTCACCTCTTCACCGGAATCGCGGGTCAGCTTCACAACACGCGCCTCCGGTATTCCTCGTATTTCCGGAAAATCTTCTCGACGTAGCGACGGGTTTGTCCCGGGACGTGGGGTTTCAGCGCTTCCCACACCGGCTTCCTCCCCGCCCGGATGTAGGCGGCGAGAATCCGTCTGCGGCCCGCGTTGTAGCTGGCCAGCATGAAAGCGATCCTGTGTTTTCCCCGGGGTTTCTTCCACTTCTCGTAGAGCCACCGGTCGAAGTAGCATCCAAGGGCAATGTTGTGCTCCGGTTTCAGGAGAAGTTTGGGATCTACATTGAAGTGGCGGGCCGTGCTCGGCAGGACTTGCATCAACCCGATCGCCCCGCGCCGACTGACCACGTTGGGTCGGAAGCGGCTCTCGGCGTAGATCTGCGCGCTGATCAACCGCCAGTCGAACCCGAAACGGCGGGCGTACTTTTTCACAATCCGGTCGTAGGGAGAAATCCGTCCCGGGCGCAGAAACGAGTACACGTCGAGCTCCTCCCCACGGCTCATGTCCGGGGCCTGGGACGCGGTTGTGTCGGCCGGCGCTGTAGCCACCCGGCCAGTCCCGGCTTCGTACGAGCAGCCGGGCGTTCCCAGACACAGTCCGGCGGCCAGCAGCGCGGCCAGCACCATCTCAGCACACTTCCTGAAGAAGTGGGCCAGGCGAATTCGGCATCGCTGCAGGAGGTCTCCGTCCGCCAGCTCGAGCCGTCCAGCTTCTGTAGGACGCCTGCCCGAACTCTTGGGGCCGGGACCTTCTCTCTCAACTGATTTCGACCTCTTTGCGATCACGATCTTGGGTCCACGCGTTCACTCGCATTTCACTCTTCCGGGAACCCC
>CAYXFI010000112.1:8502-10341 GCA_964464205.1 uncultured Cytophagia bacterium | reverse complement strand
CGAGGCCATCGTGTAGCACACTCCTCGAAAAAAAACTTGACATTCAACATAGGGGTCGCAGAGGGCGCGGGGGGATTCGGCCAAAGTCGTCCGCTACGCCGACGAGCGCCTTGGCCTGGTGCCTCGGGAGCGGGACTTCCGGGTTACCGACTTGGTTTCTTGGACACCAGGACTAACCAGGGTGACAAACCTTGGATGGAAAGGCTGCGGAGGCTAACAGGCTTCCCTGATCGCGGAGGCTGATTCTTGACGTTGCCGAGGAATGGGCGTGCCGCAGGACCGCACTCGTCTAGTCTTGTCACCGCCGGTTTGTAGATTGCGTGTGCGCGCCCGTTGCACACCTTTTCTAGCTAGTTCCGTCGGGCACTGCGTGCCCTGTGCCACTGCGGTTTGTTCCGACTCCGCCAGAAGGCTCAAGCTGGAAGCCACCCCTGGGCTTTCAGGCTCACAACGAGCGATCTTGTGTAGCAAGATCTGGGGAACCGTTTGTACGCAGGTACCCCTCGACCTTCGGACTCCGCTACCCAGCTAGCTCTATCCCCGTGAACTGCTCTTTGCCCGAGCTTCCGCCTTGCGCTTCCTCGCGAGGGAAAGCGCCTCGTCGAAGTTCTGAGCCAGGAACCGGAAATGATACCTGCGTTTCAGCTCCGACTCGAGTCGCTCTCGCCTGGCCGTCTCGAACTCGTGCCGCTTCTTGGTCAGCAGGATCCGCAGGGACGTGCTGGACTTCGATGCCTCGAGATGTTCGCGGACCGAGTCCAGTTTGGCGGCCACCGGGCGTCTCACATCGATCTCGTAGATCGCATCCTTCAGCAAAGCGTCCCAGATGTACTTCTTCTCTTTCTGCACGTCTTCCCGCTCCAGGTAGCCCTTCGCCCGAGCGTCCAATGCGAACAACCGCTCGCGCGCCACCCGCTTGAGCGCCCTCCAGAACTCCCATTCGTCCTCGGGACGCTTCTTCCGGTCCGCGAACAGCTCCGCCGCCCGAATCGCACCGCCGTCGTAGCGGGCCAGGATCGTTTGCAGATCCTCTTCGCGCAACCGGTCCGGGTCAATCTCACGCACCGCACCCCCGGGCACAGCCGCCCGCTCCAGCAATTGCTTCACCGCGGCCGAATCCACGCGGTAGTGGTAGGTAGCTGCCAGCTCCTGCATTCTTCGTTCGGCTTCTCTCTCTACCAGGTACTTCCGGGTCCGGTACAGTGTGCGCCAGATCCGATCCCGGACCTCCTCCAGCGGCGGAACCGGTACGTCGCGCTGGTCGCCCTTGTAGAGAATGTAGAATCCAGCCATGCCCCGGAACGGCCGCGAGTACGTGTACTGGGTGAGAGTGTCCATCACGGCTCGCAGTTTCGGATCGCCCATCGACTCGCGGATCATCCAGCCGAGGTCGCCACCCTTGGGAGCGGAGATGACGTCCTGTGAGTACCGTTTCGCAAGCTCTTCAAAGGTCTCGCCTCGCTGGAGCGACCGGTAAATCATCCAGATCGTATCCTCCTGCGCCTTTACCATCCGCTTGGGCGATCCCTCGGGCGCGGCCCGCAGGATGTACTTCATCCGGTACTGAGGGCTGTAGTTACGGTAGAATTCACGGATCAGGCTGTCGGTGATCACAGCGTCGATGATTTCCTCCCGGACGTACAGCCGGTAGAGAACGCGGTCGAGGCGCCGCTGCAGTTTCTCCACGAGCGTGGAGTCGCGATCCAGACCTCGCCGCTTCGCTTCGAGGACCGCCATTCTGGCCAGCGCCTCCTGCTCGACGATCTGGCGCAGATTCTCCTCAGTAGGCTTGGCGTCGGGCTTGTAGCGGGTGCTGAAGAGAAAACGGTCCACATACTC
>CAYXFI010000112.1:0-8402 GCA_964464205.1 uncultured Cytophagia bacterium | reverse complement strand
AGGGATTGCCCGAATTGGGCAACCCCTTTTTCACTCATCGCGGGATCGCGGCTCACTTCAGCAGAGTCATCCGCTTGGTGAGCTTCGTGTTCCCAGACTCCAGCGCGTAGATGTAGACGCCGCTGGACACCTGGTTCCCGAGCTCGTCCGTGCCGTCCCAGACCACCGAGTGACGGCCGCGCGACACGTGCGAATCCACCAGGGTCTTGATCTTCTGACCCAGGGCGTTGTAGACCGTCAGCTTCACCCTGCTGCGGTGCGGCACGTAGTACTCGATCTTGGTCTCAGGATTGAACGGGTTCGGGTAGTTGTTCTCCAGCACGAACTGCTCGGGCACGTTCGCGCCGCTGTACATGCTCACGCCGCTGGGAGCCAGGGTGATCTCGCCGCGCGGCGACACGTCCACGCCCCAGTCGTCGATCGGCGTCTCAATGAAGGCTGCGATACCGATGGTGTCGCCGGGCTTCAGGTAGTCCTTGCCCTGGGCCGCCCAGTACTTGCGGAAGCAGTCGAGGGACACGCCGTACTCCACGAAGTCGTAGCCCCACGCGTGGGCACCCCAGTGCAGAAGGGTGTCCATCCCGACTTCGGTCTCGTACATGTAGCCGTCGTGCCGGTAAGTATCCAGGCTGTCGGGATTGAAGACCTCAAAGCCGTACATGTCGTAGCCGTTGCCGGTGCCAGCGTGGTAGTCGATCTCGTGGACGTCCTCAGCGTAGTAGGTGATGTACCTGACTTTCCCGTCACCCTTCGGCGGCGTCCAGTTGCACTTGATGCCCAGTTCCAGGTACGCTTCCGCGCCAATCGGATCCATGCCCTCCAGTCCCTGGCTGGCGTAGTAGCCGAGCGGCGTGTAGTGGGTCTCATACCAGTGGTTGTTCCAGCCGGTAGAGGGATCGTTATCCAGGTCGAGCATCAGGTGATAGTAGCCGCGGTTACGCCACACCGGGACGCCGTTCATCGTGTCCTGGTACGCGTAGTTCGGCCAGACCGGGCCGCCCCAGAACCGGATGAACCAGTAGAACACGTCCTCTTCGAGGTTCACGAAGGCCTTGACGTGCTTCACGTCCACAATGTCGGTGAAGATAGCACCCACTTCATCCGGGAAGTAGTCCTGGAGGTTGTCGGGGGCGCTGATCAGGATCGGCTTGTCAGCCCAATCCGTGCTGTCGCCGTCGAAGGTGATGGTGGAGGGACGCGGCTTGTAGTCGGGCACGACCACCTCGCCACGCGGCGACACATCGACACCCCAGTCGTCGATCGGCGTCTCGATGAAGGCCGCGATGCCGATCACGTCGCCCGGCTTGAAGTAGTCCATCCCCTGAGCTTTCCAGTAGTTGATCGCCGGGGTGAGCTCCACGCCGTACTCGAGGAAATCGTACCCGAAAGCGTGGCCGGCCCAGTACTGGTGCACCGTGTCGCCACCAACCTCGGTCTCGTAGGCAGTGCCAACCCAATGGTGCGTCATCGCCGAATCGGGATTCTCCGGACCAAAGCCGTACATATCGTAGCCGTTGCCGGTGCCAGCGTGGTAGTCGATCTCGTGGACGTCCTCAGCGTAGTAGGCGATGTACCTGACTTTCCCGTCACCCTTCGGCGGCGACCAGTTGCACTTGATCCCCAGCTCCAGGTACATCTCAGCGCCGATCGGATCCATGCCCTCCAATCCCTGGCTGGCGTAGTAGCCGAGCGGTGTGTAGTGGGTCTCGTACCAATGGTTGTTCCAACCGGTGTCCGGATTGTTGTCCAGGTCCAGCATCAGGTGGTAGTATCCGCGGTTCCGGTACACCCACTGGCCGTTCATCGTGTCCTGGTACGCGTAGTTCGGCCAAACCGGACCGCCCCAGAATCGGATGAAGAAGTAGAAAATGTTGTTCACGATCTTGGCGCGCACGTGCTTCACGTCCACGATGTCCGTGAAGATGGCGCCCACTTCATCCGGGAAGTAATCCTGGAGGTTGTCCGGAGCAGTGACCAGAATGGGTTCATTCTGCCAGTCCGTGCTGTCGCCATCCAGCACGAACTGGGCCTGCGCAGTGCCTACCAGGCCCACGGCCAGGAAAACTGCTACTGCCCATGACAACTTCTTCATAGCGACCTCCTCCTGTTTCGTTTCCCTACTAGCACAAACCCAGACGCTACACCGTCTGTCGCATCACCTCCTTCGCCCTTTGCTCCAACCTGCCCGCTGACCCGCAACCCCCATCCTTTCGGCACAGCGCTGCCCCCCTTCTTCCACCGCCCCCGGACGGTAGGAACCGCTCCCCGAGATCACCTCAGTTCACGTACAGCCAGTTCAAATCGAGCACCGGAAAATCCTGGTCGCCAGTGAAACGACGCCTCACGATCAGCGTAACACCGCGCCCGCCTTCGTCGTCCGTGAACTTCATCTTCCGGAGGTACTCTTCGTTCACCCACACGGGGTAGCGGTCCCTTATCTTCTCCAGTTCGGCGTTGATGATTTCCATCTGTTTTCGATGGAGGATCTCGTTGTACACTTCCACCCGGTAGCTGTCAAAGCGGGTCGAATCGACGTTCGCCACCTCGAGCTCCCTCCAGTGGTGCGCGAACCAGTCCCGCATCTCCTCCTCAGTAATCTCAATCCCGTCGACCAGATGCCAGCGGAAAGCCTCGTAGGTCCACTTCTCCTCCCACAGCCGCAGGTCCTCGGCCACCCACGAGGTGTCCAAAAAGCCCTCGCTTTCCGCGATTTCGACGTACTTGTCCCGCTTGATCATCCGTCCGATCTCGGTGAGAATGGCGTTGCGGAATTCCTGGGGGGACCTCCAGGCCATCGCCCGGGGAGTGAAGCGAAAGTAGTCCATGTAGTCAATGTAGTCCCGCACCGTTTTGCGTCCACCCTTGTACTGGACGAGGGTACGATCGAGCAGAGCCCGGAGACTGTCCAGGTAGCCTGCTGTGGTGTCGGGGTTCTCCAGGTAATCCACCAAACTACCGTGGGGCGGAAGCCCGTGTCGCAGCCACCTGCGCAGCGGCGGCAACAACTCCTCCACCACGCGACCCCTCACCCGGACCTGTAACGGTGTGAGGATGGAGTCCATCAGCGCGTGGGCAATGCTGTCCGCAATGATGTCGTGCAACCGATCCCTCATCCGCTTGTATCGCGGCCCGCGTTCCAGCTCGTCCTCACGGATCCCTTCCCGCTGAAGATCGATGACCTGGAACAGTGCATACCCGTCGCCGTATGGGATCGGGTCGGAAATCTCGCCGATCGGCAGATCTTTGATTGCTCGGAAGTACTTCGGCTTGATGTCCAGGAAGTCCAGCCAGTCCGTCTCGAAGTTGCGCACATCCTGGGCTGGCACCTCCCTCTGGTTCAGCTTGCGCCGGATAAATTCCGGGAATCCCAGCTGCCGCGCCTCGGCCAGTGCTCTTTCCGCTTCTTCGCGGGTCTTCGTCGGCCAGACTCGCAGCCTGTACTTGATGGTCGATCGCTTGATCGCCTCCCGCAGCTTCTCCTCGGGAATGCGGACGCGCCCGTGCACGTGCTTGCGGTAGAACGCCTCCAGCAAATCGTTGTAGCGCCGATGCTTCACCCGTCGCCGAACGTAAGGGGTCTTGTGAAACCCCCGCCGGTATCCCTCGAGGGCCAGCATCCGCTCCTTGATCAAGTACGACAGGATCGTCCCCCGAGGATCATCGTTGAGCCGGAACGGGCCGGGGCTGAATTCGTAGATGTACCGGAATTCTTCGGCGGTAATCTCCCGGCTGCCGACCCGCACCAGTACGATCTTCTTCTCGCGCTCCGCCTCAGTCTCGGGCTTTCTGGAGCACGAGGCCAGCAGCAGCGTTGCAGTAACGACGCCCAGCAGAATCGCGGTGCCCAGCCGACCTACCCTGCCACGCACCAGACCAACCCCCTGCCACAGCAAACTACTTGATGATCGCAAACTTCCCTCGTTTCACGCCGATGCCCGGCGCCTCCACGGTGTAGAAGTACACACCGAAGGCCACCTCGGGCCCGTCCATTGTCGTCATGTCCCACGTCTGCCGGCCGTAGTCCATCGGTGCGTCGTGATGTAGCGTCCTCACCAGCCGGCCGCTCGCGGTAAAGATCTTGATGGTACACTTGGGAGGCAGGTTCACGAATTCGATCTTTCGGGCCGACCGCCCACCGATGTTGTAGATCGACTCGAACGAGCTCGACACGACGTACGGATCTGGCACGACGTAGATCTCGTCCATCCGCTCTCTGGCCAGTTGGGGATCCCAGCGCCCGCCTTCCACCGTGAACCGGAACACGTCGTTGCGGTTGGGATTCCGGATTGTCCGGAAGCGGAAAATGGCCCCAGGTTTGGGCGGGATCACAGGCTTCAGCGAGTCGGCAATGTTCTTGAAGAACCGCACCTCCCATGACGAGTAGTACGTAAAGCGCCCACGATCATCCTTGTGCGGCCCGAACAAGATCACAATCCGCGTGCTGTCCCAGATTTGGCCGAACATCTCGGGGTGTTCTTCCTGGTAAGATTTGCGGATGTCGTAGAACAGCTTGAACTTCATCTTCTCGGGATTGTTGGGATCGGACACATTGTACACGCTGAAGTTCGTCGGGTATTCCGGGATGCGAGTAGGCGCCTGACTCCAGGACGTATCGATCCCTACGTGGTCACCTACCCTGATCTCAAAGTCGTACGGCAGTGGGTAACCCTCTGAACGGAGCTGGATCGTATAGGCCAAGAGGTTGCATTCCTTATCGTTCACCCAGTGTTGCCATTCTCGCGAGTACCGCCCGTACTTGTCCCACTTGATCACATGGATTCCACGGTACTGATCGTTTCGATGCCTGGGGAGGGGCCACGTCCAGTCCAAGTGCAGCCCCTCGTACACATTGCGCTCGATCTCTGGTATGGCCTTTTGCTGGAACTCCTGGTAGTTGGCGTAGACCAGATCAAACAGTACGCTATCTTTGGTCACGTTCACCAGTTTCATTCCGCGCACGTAGCCGTGGTGACGGGTGGAATCCAGCTTCTCGAGCCAGCCGTCGTCCACGAAGGTGATCTCGTACTCGCAACCCAGGCAAACGTGATTGCGGTTGTACACCTCCACAAGATGACGGCCACCGCGGGCGAATCCGCTGACGTGCCGAATCTTCAGCGTGTCAACATGTGGATCCGTGTAACCTGCGGCCATCTGCGTCGGGATCACCACCGCCGTGTTGCGATCCCGGTACACAACCTCTCCCAACCGGTTCACCACGATGCTGAAGCCCGACTCGCTCGGCGGCGCCCGCATCGGGTGCTTCTTCGTCACCAGCCCGCGCTCGTAGAAGTCGAGATCGTTGCCAGCATCGATCGCCGTCACGGCGTAGTAGTACTTGCGCCCGTTCTCGACCAAAGTGTCTTTGTACGAGTGCTTGAGGCCGCTGTCGGTGCCCATGTCGTAGTGCACGCCGAGCCCGGAGAACGGCACGGGGTGGGGCCCCTTCAAACCGTCCACCTTGTCGTAGATGGCGATCGGCTTGAAGAGAATCACGTTGCCAAATGCGTCGGTGATAGTCTTGATGTCGAGAAACTTCGGGTCGGTGCTCTTGTACACCCGGTATCCTTCGAAGTCCTCGCCGAAGAACGGGTCTTTCGAACGTTCGGCTCGGGTGTCCCAGTAGATGATCACCTTACGGTCGCCCGCCTGGGAAATCACAGTGGGCTTGAGCGGAGGGGTCAGGAACCGGTAGTTTGCGTTGTAGATCCGCTGCATCACGGACTTGTTGCGCACCACGTCGGCCCTGTCCTGCCCCATGATGATCGCCGTACAGAAACGGTACCACCGATTGCGTTCCAGCTTGACCGCACGCGCGCCGAACGTGAAGGCAATGTCTTCATCCGAATCAATCACCTCCTGACCTTCCCGTCGGAGGAATTTCTCCCACACGGACCGATCGGACCGTAGGATGTCGCGGTCGTATTCGTACACGTAAACGTGCTTGAGGCCGGCTTGGTCTGCCTCGTCAATGTCCGTCACGTCGAAGTTCGGTTCCCCCAGATCCATCACCCCGTTGCATTCGGTCCCGTCTGGGTCGGGACCCATGTACTCATTATCGTCGGGGCCAACTCCGTCCGTGCCCACGTCGTCGTTGACTGGCTCGTAGTCGAGCCGATCGTTGTGGTTCCTATCTTCGCCGGGATCCAAAGCCCCGTTGCGATTCAGATCCTCGGTATCCCACACGCCGTTGCCTTCCGTGCCATCCCGATCGGGACCTTCGTACTTCTCGTCGCCGGGGGCCAGCCCGTCGAGGCCGATGTCCGAGAAGGGACGCCAATCGTGATCGTTGTCGATGCCGTCGCTCATCGACTCATCGATCAGGGAGTCCGCATCGTCATCTTTCATGTTGTAGTCGATGCCCGGACTCTCGAGGAATGCAAAGCCAAACACGCCGACTTTTTTCGTGGTCCCAAGTTGCTCGGGAAACTTGTGCCACTGGTACATGATGTCGAAGTCGGTGCGGCCGCCATATCCCACGTAGTCGTATTGGGCCACGATGTAGTCGACCTGGTTGTACGAGCGATCCACGATATTCGCGTTCGCGAAAATGCCCGTAACGATCCGGTCCAGCACGTAGTCACTGTAGTTGCGCACGCGGTAGAGCATGATCAGGATATCTTCCGCGAGCGGATGGAACCAGGCGTAGCCGCGGCCTTCCACCTCAACCCCGAGTCCCGCGATCCCGCCGGCCTTCCAGTCCCGCGTGTCCGGCGTGCCATCGGGGTTCTTCATGGGCCAGTACTTCTCTTTCTTCCAGGCATTCCACCAGTCGTTCTCGTGGTCATCCATCAAGTAGTAAGATTCCTGGTCGGCAATGGTCTTGGCCCCATACTCCCCGTTCCACAGGCCAGCCCTCAGCCCTGGTCCCTGGTCCCTCGGCGGCCGGCCTATGACGGGACGCTTGTCGCCGATGTAGGAACCGGGCGGCCAGTACTTCGGCCACGTCCGTTTGTCCGTACTCACAGCAAGAGATTTGATGAGGGTCTTGGGGGGCTCGATCTCTTCATCGAGTATTCCGTTGCCGTTGATGTCCTCTCCTGGATCCAGTTCAAAGTTGCCGTTGATGTCCTCGTTGATACCCCCAATCCAACCGCCCGTGCCGTCGTTGAAGAACCCAGGCATGGGCTCCCACACGCACTGGTGCGTTCGGTCGGGCGAGAGCTGCGCGTTGGTGTTCGGGCCGTAGATGTCGAAGAACGAGTCGCTGACGATCGGGAACTCTTTGCCTTCCCAATCGTCCGGGATCACCTTGCCACGGTAGGCGCTCATGTCCTTCACGAGCCCGGCCACATAGAAATTGAAGTACTCGCCGTAGCTGTTCCCCTGGCTGCCCGGCCACCGCAGGTCCCAACCCGGATCGAGACCTGAATCGCCGAAGTTTCCGATGTTCCAGACGGGCGTGTACACCAGGTTTCGGTTGAAGATGTTGCGGGCGCGGAATCGCACCCAGTGCATCGGATGCAGATCGTAGCGGGTGATCCGCTGCTGCTTTTGGGCCAGACCGATGCCCGTGTCCGCCAGGAGCAACAGTGCGATCAGTCCAAGCGCCCGGAAGCTGCGCCACACCATCGGCCTCATAAACACCACTCCTCGAGATAGTCGCATCGTACCGCGATCAGCATTCCATTCCCAGAAACGACGAACGCGACGGGCGAGATTGCGGTGCCCAGCCGTGTCCCATGAACTCTCAATAGTAAGCGCTAATTCCCACGGAGAACCGGTTCACCGTGGTGAGGATCGACCAGTCCGACCAAGCGTAGTCTACGGTGATGATCGCCACACCGAGGATCTTGTACCGGATGCCGGCCCCGAGCGTGAGGCCGCGGACGGACCCTTCTTCGAACAGGCCCTGGTATCCGCCTCGCAGGAACCCCACGTTGAATACCTTTAGCTCCATTCCCAGGTCCACACTTTCCGTCATGTCGCTGGGATGGTTCAGGTTCGTCGAGACGGTCAGAGAATAGTCGGAGCCAACGTCGTACGTGTACGCCAGGCCGAATCGAAACAACAACGGCAGGGGGTACTTCTCAGTCTTCAGTTGCACGGGCACCTGCTCGTTGTTGTAGTAGATGTCCTTTCTCCCGTCGGCATCCATCACGCGGGTCAGGTCGCGGCCGTCCAGTCGAAACTCCGGGCCCAGGTTGCTGATGGAGCCGCCCAGCCTCAAACCTTTCAGACTCGTCTTGTAAAGAATCGACAGGTCAACGGCGGCCGTCGATCCGGAGGTATGCCAGATCCGCTCGTAGAAGTACTTCAACCCAAGCCCAACCGAGATCCGGTCCGTGATCGCGTAGGCCCAGTACAGACCGGCAGCAAGATCTTTCGCTGTGTAGTATTCGCCGGTGCCCTCCGGTCGAAAGACCGTACGCACAGGGGCCTCGCCATAGTCCATGATGGCAACG
>CAYXFI010000111.1:0-10348 GCA_964464205.1 uncultured Cytophagia bacterium | reverse complement strand
GTGAACAGCTGGAGTGCCGTGATGAGCTACAAGGACCGGAAGCAGGAAGAGACGGTTCGCCGCGCCTACGCCAAGCAGATCTTCAAACAGGGCAAGAAGTGGGGCGACGAGATCGACTCGAAGTACATGCCGCAGCGGCTGTACATGTTCTACGGCCAGCCGCGTGATATCTGGTTCGGCATTCGTATCTACATGTGATCGCGTGGCGGGGGGTCGCCGTTTTCGGCGACTCCCCGGTGGTACTCTGGGTTGAGACGGTGGTGAAAAAACGCGGAGGATTAGACGTGAGAAAGCTGGCGTTCATCATGGGGCTGCTTGTCGCCATCTGCCTCACGGGGGCAGTGGTAGTCCAGGCACAGGACTGGCGCGTGCTCATGGACGGCCAGTTGTGCATCGGGCTGGACAAGCAGGGAGCCACCTGGGGCCCTGGCGATGGGCAATGGGCGGCCGCATACGTTTACCCGTTCCAGAAGTGGATCCCGCCCGGCCAGGATGCGGATCTCGGATATCACGGTGTGGACCGTGATAATGTGACCCATGGCGACATCATGGGTGGCCGCGAGATCGGCGGTTACTACTCCTGGTGGGTGGGTGTGAAAAACTGGACGGCTCCACCCGCCGGTCAGTGGAATGCGGGTGCCGAAGGTGTGCTGGAAGCTGGGAAGACCTACGACATCTTCCTGACGGACAATGGTCCCATCAGCTTGAACGCACTGATCGACCAGCCCTTCTGGTCGGGTCCCGAAATCTATCGCCGGCGCGTTCCGCAGCCCACGGTCGTGGTGGACGGAACGGAGCAGGTGCCGGTAGCCTACGATCCGAACAACACCTTCACGGTGGACCCCAACCTCAAGAGCGACGGGATGGTCCACTCCAAGTGGACGCATCCGGTTGGCCTGACGTTTGAGGCGTGGTGGTACGCGTTTACCAACGTCGAGTACGCGGATTTCATCCTCTGCGACGTGCACATCACCAACAACGGTGACTGCGCCGCGTTCAAGGAAGGGATCGAGAAACCGGATCAGGTGCTGCAGGACCTGTGGATTGGTCTCGCGCAGCTCATGATGCCGGACGAGGACTGGGTGGCCTATGCGCAGGCGGGTGAGTACGACGGGCAGCACGACCATCTGCTGGACTACGATCCTGCCACCCGTACGGTCTGGTTCTGGGATGGCGACGCGGGCGACATCCCCGGCGACGACCAGTTCGACCCGCGTGGTGGTCCCCAGGGCCTGGCGGACGTGCCCACCGGTGAGTACTGCGCCACCACCATCTGCGGCTACCGGATCCTGCAGGTGCAAACTCCGCAGGCCACCGATGACCCGAACCAGCCGGCGACCTTCCGCTACATGCGGTACGAGGATCAGTACAGCCCGATCCTGAACGCGGCGAAGATGCCGGAAGCTTACGCTTACGTGTCGGGTCAGGATGGCAATCCGGCGATTCAGGCTGGGTTCAGCGACAATCCGTACCAGCAGAACGAGCCCGAGGCGAAGTGGTCGCCGATGCTCGGTTTCGGGCCGTTCAACCTGAACTACGGCGAGTCGATCCGCATCGTGTACGCCTTTGCGGCGGCCCACATCGACGAGCCGCGGGCTATCGAGCTGGGCTACAAGGTGAAGAACGAAGGCTACGATCCCGCCGCGGCCAAGCAGGAAATCTACGAGACCGGTAAGCAGCGGTTGTGGGAGACGCTGGACAAGGCGGCTCAGGTGTGGGCGAACTATCCGGACTTCAACGTGCCCTTCCCGCCCAACGCTCCGAGCATTGAGCTGACGTCTGGCCCCGAGAAGGCCTTCATCAAGTGGGATCCGGTGGACGGCGCCGTGAAGTACCGCGTGTATCGCGCGGCCGGCGGTCTGGACAATCACCGGGTTTACGACATGATTTGGGAGGGCACCGCCACCGAGTACACCGACGAAGGCCTGACGCCGAACTTCTCCTATTACTACTACGTCACGGCCGTGGACGCCAATGGTCTGGAAAGCTCGCACTATTTCAACCGGACCAACAAGGCCGTGGTGCCCTTCCGGGCTGGTCTGGAAACCCTGGAGAAGATCCGGGTCGTGCCGAATCCGTTCAACGCCAAGGGCAACAACTACGTGGAAGATGCCCCACATAACTCCACCGGGTTCAACTTCGCGGGTGGCCCGCGCGAGCAGAACACCATCGCTTTCGTGAACCTGCCTCCGAAGTGCATCATCCGGATCTACAACTCGGTGGGCGACCTGATCAAGACGCTGAGGCACGAGTCTGGATCGGCAGAAGAGCGCTGGTATCCGTCCATCACCGACTACAACCAGTTCCCGGCATCGGGTGTCTACTTCTACACGGTTGAGGTGACGGAAGGGAAGCTGAAAGGCCAGGTCGGAAAGGGCAAGTTCGTGATCATCCGCTGAGCCTCCAGCGGGATGGCACCTGGGAGGCTGAGCTTCGAGTGGGAAAGAAAAGGAATTGAGCCAAAGGAGAAGGGCGATGAAACGCAGCGTTTCGATTCTGGTCATAGTCAGCGTGCTGCTGGCCTTCGCCGGTCCGGTCATGGCTCAGAAGCTGAAGATCATCGAGATGATCGATGATCTGGCCAACTGGAAGCGCGCAGGCCAGGCAGCCATGCCGTTCTTGCGTCTCGGGGCGGGCGCCCGGACCATGGGAATGGCCGACGCGGCTCTGGGTTTGCGGGGCGACCCCGCCTGTCTGTTCTACAACCCGGCCGGACTCGCCTACGTGGAAGGCCGGGCCGTGATGGTGTCCAACATGAACTGGCTGCTGGACACGAACATCATGACGGCCGCCGTGGGCGTGAATCTGGGTGCGCTGGGCGTGTTCGGAGCGAGTTTCCTGTACTACGACTATGGCGAGCCGATCGTTGCGACGGAAATCAGCGCGTACCACGAGTTCGGCTACCACGAAATCGGCACGCTTGAGCCGAAGCAGTTCATGGTCGGGTTGGCCTACGCCAGGCAGATCTCCGACCGATTTGCAATCGGTGGCCAGGTGAAGGTAGCTCATGAGGACCTGCTTGGCGGCACGGGCGTGTTGACCCGGATCGCGTACCAGCGGCCGGACGGGAGCTGGAAGCAGGATGCCCACGAGGCGAAACGCACGGTTGTGGCTCTGGACTTCGGTACGAACTACGATACCGGCTTCCGCGGGCTGATCCTGTCCTTCGCCTTCCGCAACTTCGGGCAGGAAGTGAAGTACGAGAAGGACTCGTACGACATCCCGCTGGCCATTCGGTTCGGCGTGTCGGCGGACTTGTTCCGGCTGCTCAACATGCAGATGGAAGGTCAGCACCTGATGATCAACGGCGATTACCTCCATCCGCGTGACTGGTCGGAACGGGGCCAGCTGGGTCTGGAGTACTCGTTCAACAACATGTTCTTCGTGCGCGGCGGTTACAAATTCAACTACTCTTCCGAGGGTCTGACCGCCGGTTTGGGCGTGCGCGTGCCCCTCGGCTTCGGGGATGTGCGGGTGGACTACGCGTACAAGCACACCTCCGATACGCTTTTCGACGCCGTGCACGTGTACTCGCTCAACGTGACGTTCTAAGGGCCACGAGCCCGGAGGCGAGTGCCAGGGGTGGCCGGAAACGGTCACCCCTTTTTTGTGTAAGGTTTGCCGTGTGGCGCCCATTTGAAGAAACCCTTGGCATTCAACCGGAAATTCCCTATTTGGGCCGCGGAGAAGCTCCGCAGCGGATCAAGGCTCTCGGGGTTGGCGCCGTATCGATGCAGGTCCGAAGAGGCAGAAAGCAACGCAGTGCACTGACCTCGACGTTCTAGGCACTGCACGGTGGTACTGGGATGCCGACGGACTGGAGTGGCTGTCCTGGATGACACGCGATGGAGGGAAACGGTGGAAGACATTCCCAGACGGATCGCGCGCATCCTGAGCAAGGTGGGGCCGGGACTCTTTCTGATCGGGTACAACATCGGCACGGGGAGCGTGACCACCATGGCGAAGGCCGGGGCGGAACACGGCATGGCGCTCTTCTGGGCCCTGGTTCTGTCCTGCGTGTTCACGTACGTGCTGATGGTGGCGTACGGCCAGGTAACTTTGGTCACCGGGCAGACGGCTCTGCGCAACTTCCGGAGCGAATTCCGCGTCGGGGCGGTGCTTTCGATCTACATCATGGCGGCCCTGATCGTGGGCGAATTGCTTTCGCTGATGGGCATCATGGGGATCGTGTCCGACCTGCTGCAGGAGGGCGTCCGCATCGTCTCGGGGGGCGGGTACGTACCGACCGTGGGCATTACCCTCGTGCTTGTGGTAGCTCTCTACACGCTCCTGTGGAACGGCCGGTACCAGGCTTTCGAGAAAGTGCTGACGGTGTTCGTGATCCTGATGGGCCTATGCTTCATCGCAGTCTTTGTGATGCTCAAGCCGAGCCTCAGTGCCATCGTCCGGGGCTTGGTGCCCAAGGTTCCCGATGTGCCCGGCGCCCCACGGCTGGTGGCGGCCATGGCCGGCACAACCTGCTCCGCCGCGGTCTTTATCATGCGGAGTACGGTGGTTGCTGAGAAGGGTTGGGGGCCGGAGAACCTGAGCGACGAGAAACGCGACGCTCTGGTCTCCGCGTCGATGATGCTGTTTCTCAGCGGGGTTATCATGGCGGTCTCGGCTGGCACGCTCTACGTGATGGGTCTGAAGCTCAACGACACCCTCGATATGATCCACCTTTTCGAGCCCATTGGCGGACCGGTGGCCGCGATGATCCTCATCATCGGGATCTCCGCGGCTGGGATTTCCACGGTGTTCCCGATCATCCTGATCGCTCCCTGGTTGGTGTGCGACTACACCGGCATCGAGCGCAACATCCGGAGCGCGCTGTTTCGAACGCTGGGCTTCGTGGGCCTGCTAATCGGCTTCGGCGCGCATCTGCTTCCGCAGAAACCGCCCATCGTGATGGTGTTCTCGCAGGCATTCCAGGCATTGATCCTGCCGGCCGTGACGATCCCAATCATGGTGCTAATCAACCGCCGCGACGTGATGGGCGACCAGAAAGCGGGTTTCTGGATGAATCTCGGACTGGTGGCGGTGTTGATTTTCTCCCTCGTAACTTCGTATTTTGCTGTGGTCGACCTGTTTTGATGGGAGTGAGAGACCGTGTGAAGGTGTGTTTCCTGGGGACCCCGTGACTGACCTGTACGGAGGTGGCGATGAAGATCAGTTGCTGCTGGCTCTACGCGATCAGCAAATACGGGTATCCGCCCAGCATCGAAGACTCAATGAAGGCGCTCCGCGAAATGGCCGACCTTGGCTTCGAGTACGTGGAGCTGGAGGGGGTCGGCGAGGAGAACATGCTGGCTGTGTGGGAGAACCGGGAACGTTTCGCGGGGCTGTGCGAGGAGATCGGAGCCAAGATCATCAACTTCTGCCCCATTTTGCCCCAGGTGTACAGCGCCGATGAGGATGAACGCAAGCGGGGGCTCGAACTGTTCGATCTCGGAATCGAGCTGGCGAAGTACTTCGGCGCAGGGACGGTCCAGCTCGACAGCTTCACGCCTCCGCTGGAGTTCGTGGGCGAGGTGCCCTACAAAGAGGCTCTGAAATACGGCCGGCAGTTCCGCGTCAAGATTGACCCAGCTTTCGACTACGGGAAGTACTGGGAAATCCTGGTGAGCATGACGAAGGAGTGCGCGCAACGAGCTGCGAGGGCCGGCCTGTGGCTGACGATGGAACCGCGCGTGGGCGAGAACATCAGCAACACCGATGCGCTGCTCCGGCTAATGGACCACGTGGACGAACCCAACTTCGGCGCCGTGCTCGACACGGCTCACCTCCACGCTCAGAAGGAAATTTTGCCGCTCAGCGTGGAAAAGCTCGGTTCTCGCATCCGCTACCTGCACGTGGCCGACAACGACGGTCGCGACAACCTGCACCTGGCGCTGGGCGAAGGAACGGTTGATTTCGAGGGCATCTTCGCAGCGCTGAAGAAGCACGGCTTCGACGGCTACGTGGCGGTGGACGTGGGGCACGTGCCGAACCTTGACGAGGCTTACCGGAAGTCGGTGGCCTACCTGAAGGACCTGGCGGTCAAGCTGGGTGTGTGAGAATTCAGGGTGGATTTGGCTGCTGCAGCCGGGCGTGGTTCATTCGCAAGGCTGCTTCGGTAATGCTCGCTTGGCGAAGAGGGGTAGCTATTTTTCGTGAGGGGGCACCGATGTGGCGTTCGGACACAGGGGGCGCGGCGGTCCGGGAACAATCTGCGGAGAGGCGGGATGACGAATGTGTGGATCGTAAATGCTTTCGTCATCGAACTAATCGCTGTGGCGGGCGTGGTGGGGGTCGCCCTCACGAATCGCACGAAGGCTGGTTTCGCCGCTGGTTTCAACACAATGCTCGTGGTCACGGTGGTCTACGTCATTGGGTCGCCTCCTTTCAACGCCCGTCATGCTGTGATCTTGGCAATGGTTGGGGGTTACCTGCTGCACATGAACTGGCTACTGTTCTCTCGCGCACAGCACACCGCTGTTCCCAAGCTGGACACCAAATTGAAGCCGCGCGAGAAATACGTGCTGCCTTTCCTGCTGGCGAATGGCGTTGGCTGGGGGTACTGTTTGCCCCTCTACTTTGCTGCCAGAAGATCGGCGCCGCTCGGCATGCTTGATATTGCTGCCATCGGGGTGTACGCCGTGGGCAGCGTCTTCCATCTCGGGGGTGACTACCAGAAAACACGCTTCAAATCGCGACCGGAGTCGGTGGGGAGGCTGCTCGACTCCGGATTTTGGGCCTTGAGTCGCCATCCGAACTATTTCGGCGACCTGCTGATCTACGTGGCGTTCGCCATAATTGGGGGCGACATTCGCGGCTGGGTGGCGCCTGTCCTGAATTTCTTGCAGTACCGTTTTGATGCCATTCCGAAAAACGAGCAGTGGGCCGCTCAGCGGTACGGGAAGGCGTGGGAGGAATACGCTCGGCGAACGAAGATGTTGATCCCGTTTCTCTACTAGCACTGGGTTCGGATTTGGGTTGGAATTCTGTCGTCGGAAATGACCACAAATGACCGCAAATGTAGCGTGAGGATGGCGATGAGTATGTGTAAGAAATGGTCGTTCACGATCTTGTTTACGGTAGGACTGATCTGCAGCGGAACCGTGATCGGGGAGACGTTGCTTCTACGATCGCCCGACATCCACGGCGATCGGGTGGTGTTCGTGTACGCGGGGGACCTGTGGAAAGCGAACGCGGCTGGCGGCGCGGCGGTCCGGCTCACCTCGCATCCGGGCGTCGAGAGCTACCCGCGCTTCTCGCCAGACGGCCGCTGGATCGCTTTCACCGCGAGCTACGACGGCAACCAGGACGTGTACGTGATCCCCACCGAAGGTGGCGAGCCGAAGCGTTTAACCTACCACGGCGGACGAGACATCGTTCAGGGCTGGACGCCAGATGGGGATTCTGTCGTGTTCGTTTCCTGGCGGGACGTAGGCTACGGGGGCCCGTTGGCCTACACGGTGCCGGTGAAGGGAGGGTATCCGAAGGCACTGCCGTTGGGTCCCGCTGCCTACCTGTCCATCTCTCCGGACGGCCGGCGCATCGCCTTCAACCGCAATTGGGGCGAGTTCCGCAACTGGAAGCGCTACAAGGGTGGGCGCGCGCAGGACGTCTGGCTGTTTGATCGCGACAGGGATCAGTTTACGCGCCTCACCACCTACGAAGGGATCGATCGACATCCCCTGTGGGTCGGCGGGAAGATCTACTTCATTTCGGACCGCGAGACCGGTGTCAACAACCTCTTCTCCCTCGACCCGCGAACGGGCGAAATCACCCGGTTGACGAATCACAGAGGCTGGCCGGTGTACGCGCCGGAGACCGACGGGCGTCGAGTTGTGTACGAATGCGGCGGCGCCTTGTGGGTGTACGATCCCGCCACCGGGACAGAACGAAAACTGGAAATCACGGTGCCGTCGGAGCGCTGGATGTCGCGGCCGAGGCAGGTCAACCCGGCTGAACACCTGGGAGACTACGATGTTTCCCCCGACGGGAAGCAACTGGCAATTGAAGCCCGCGGCGACGTCTTTGTGGTGTCTGAGAATGGGGAGAAGTGGCGCAACCTCACCGAGACGCCTGGATCCCGGGAGCGCTACCCGGCCTGGTCGCCCGACGGCGAGTGGATTGCCTTTTTCTCGGATCGGTCGGGAGAGTACCAGCTCTACAAAGTCCCGAGCGAGGGAGGCGAGTGGGTGCAGCTCACCAAATCGCTCAGAGGTCAGCCCTACCATCTGCAATGGTCGCCGGACGGGAAATTCATCGCGTTCGGGGACAAGGACTACAACCTGTACATCGTGGAGGTGGAGAAGAGAAGGCTGAAGAAAGTGGATCGTTGCCTCAATCAAAAGGATTACGAGTTCTACTGGGAGATCAGCGACTACGCCTGGTCGCCGGACGGTCGCTGGTTGGCCTACTCGAAGGTTGGGCCGAATCTGAACAGCAGCATCTATCTGTACGACACCGCGAGTGGGAAAATCCACCGGCTCACCGGCGACTCATTCGACGACTTTTCTCCCTCCTTCGACTGGAACGGACGCTACCTCTACTTCCTCAGCCAGCGGAACTTCAATCCGCAGATGGACCCTTCGGAGGACAATTTCATCATCAACCCGATGACCAGGGTGTACCTGGTTGCCCTGCGTGCCCGCGAGGAGCGGCCGTTCGACGCCTCCGAAGAGGAGCGAACGAGGGTGGTCCCGCCGGACAGTTTTCGAATCGATCTGGAAGGGATTGAGGATCGGATTTTTCAGGTGCCCATCGCAGCGGCCAACTATGTGGCGTTGCAGGCGGGCAAGAACAAGTTTTTGGTGCGGGGAAAAGACGAATTCGGTTTCCCCGGGATTGAGGAGTTCTTCAACCCGGCCGGGGTACGGGACTATTGGCTCAAAGGCTTTGACATCGGTTCCAAGAAGGCAACCACCGTACTGAAGGGGATCGGTAACTTCCGCGTGAGCGTGAAGGGCGAACACTTCGGTTACCGCAGTGGGAAGACGATTGGCCTGCTTTCGCTGGATCGACTCTCGGAATCGAAGGTGGGCGACGGAGCGGTGAAGCTGGAGGATCTGTCGGTCGAGCTCGACCTGCGAAAGGAGTGGAAACAGATCCTGGACGAAACGTGGCGGTGGTACCGCGATTTCTTTTACGATCCCGACATGCATGGCATCGACTGGCAGGCAGTCCACGATCGCTACGCGGCGCTGCTGCCGTTCGTTGAGACTCGGCGGGATCTCACCCTTCTCCTGTCGGAGATGGTGGGCGAAGTGGTCGCTTCGCACTGCTACGTGTTTGGCGGCGAAGGCAACTCGCCGTTCAAGAGCCAGCCGGTGGGCACTGGGCTGCTGGGCGCCGACCTGCGTCCCGACCCGGCATCCGGGTACTACCGTTTCACGCACATCCTCAAGGGATCGAGCTGGCAGCCGCGGTACCGTGCTCCGCTCGCTGCGCCGAACGTACGGGTTCGCCCCGGCGATTACCTGCTGAAGATCAACGGCCACGAGGTGAAGGCTACGGAGAACTACCTCAAGTACCTGGTCGGTAAGGCCGGGCGCGAGGTGGAGATCACGGTGAACAGCCGTCCCAGCCTGGATGGCGCGCGGACGTACCGCGTGAAGACGGTCGGCAGCGAAGCCGGGCTGCGCCGGCTGGAGTGGGTGGAGCGGAACCGCCGCTACGTCGAGGAGAAGACGCAGGAGCAGGTGGGCTACATGCACCTGCCGGACATGGACCGGGCGGGGCTGGCTGCGTTCGAACGGGAGTTCAAGGCGAACAAGTACAAGGAAGGGTTAATCATCGACGTGCGCTACAACGGCGGCGGCTTCACCAACTACTTCGTGATTGACAAGCTGGAGCGCCAGCTCGTGTTCGGGGTGAAAACGCGCGATTTCCGGCCCATGCGTTTCCCGATGGTTTCTTTCGCCGGCCCCATCGTGGCTTTGATCAATCAGAACACCGGTTCGGACGGGGAGCTGTTCACCGAGCATTTCAAGGCGCGCAAGCTGGGCAAGGTGATTGGAACGCGCACCTGGGGCGGGCTGATCGGCATCATCAACGTGATTCCGCTGGTGGACGGCGGCATCGTGACGCAGCCGAACGTGGGATTCTACGATTTCCGCGGGCGCTGGGTGGTGGAGAACCACGGTGCCGAACCGGACATTGAGGTGGACATCGATCCTGCGGCGTGGTTGGAGGGGCGCGATCCGCAGCTCGAGAAGGCGGTGGAGGTGATCCTGGGGGATTTGAAGACGAAGGCGGTTGAACTGCCCGAACCGCCACCGTTTCCGACGAGGCGAGCGCCGTGAGTTGAACCCAAATGCGGAAAGTAAACCAAGCTCCAACGAGCAACGACGTTGATGGG
>CAYXFI010000110.1:0-10362 GCA_964464205.1 uncultured Cytophagia bacterium | reverse complement strand
CGTCCGTAGGACCGTGCGGTCAGGATGAACATCCGCGGTGCAAATCGACTTTCGAACTTCCTTCGCGCTCTTGGCGCCTTCGCGGTTTTTCCCTCACCGCGAAGTTACGTCGGTCAAACTCAATCCAGGACGCTTCCGTCGATCGGTGTGGCACAGAAACGGGCAAATCGGGCTGGGATGCCGCGCTGGTTCCTTGCTATTGTCGGTATGTATTGGACGGCACCGTGGATCGCTCGAAACCTTTTGCAAGTCTTCCAGAGAGCGCTGAGCAGAGGTTTCCTGGGGTGCGGCGGCGATGGGCGACGACTTGCCGCCCGGGGCGACATTTCCGGTGCTACTCAGCTCTGGCTGTGCGAGAAGGGCCGCGGCTGCGGATTTGCCGTCCGGGCGCGCGAACGGAGCGGCTCGGGACCACCCTGAAACTTTCCTCGGAAGGGCTCGTAAGCCTGATTGCCTTGTTCGTGGAAAGTCGAGGTCGTACGAGCGTGGAGGGTGGAGCGATGCGGAAAGCTGTCGTGGGCTTCTGTTTGCTTTTCGTGTGCGCATCATTGGGGCGAGGGGCGGAGATTCATGAAGAGGAAGTGCAGACCGTGCCGCTTCGCTCCGGGGCGCGATTCACCATCCGGATGGGCGACGGCGCCGTGCGTCTGTCCACCTGGAACAAAGATGAGGCGGAAATCCACATCCTGCGCCGGGTGTGGGCTTCGAACCGGAGGCGTGCGCAGGAACGGATGGAGGAACTGGAGGTGGAGGTACGCAGGCACGGCGATGACGTTCAGGTGGTGGTCTACGATCGCGGCGAGCGACGCGAGGTCAGCTTCTGGGATCTGTTCAATCCCGAGACCTGGCAGTCGGACCGCGGTGCCGAAGTGGAGTTTGACGTGCGTGTGCCCGAGGGAGTCCGGATCTGGATTGAGGCGGACGACGCGGACATCCAGATCACCGGCAAGCAGGCCCGCCTGTCGATATCGGTCGACGACGGAGACGTGGAGCTGCAGAAAGTCGCGTCCGATTACGTTCGAATCGAAACGGATGACGGGGACGTGGACCTCTACGACGTGTCCGTGCCGGAAGGCAGAATTGCGATTGTGACCGACGACGGCCGGGTGCGGTTGGAGGATTGCGAAGCTCGTGACGTGGATGCGGAGACCGACGATGCCGACGTCGTACTGCTGGGCTGCATCTTCGAGCGGTTCGATGCGCGTACGGCCGGGGGCGATGTGGAGCTGGAACCGGTGCTGAAGCGAACCGAGCGAATCCGGGCCGACACGGAGGAAGGGGATGTGATCGTGGTGCTACCGGAAGACGCCGATGCCGATCTGGACTTGGAGACGGCAAGCGGGCGCATCCGATCGGATTTTGATGTGCGGATCGACCGCACGGACGAGGGCGAAAGAGTACGGGACCGCATCGGCGGAGGTGATGTGCGGATCGTGGTGACGACGGAGGATGGTGACATCATCCTCGAAAAACGTTGAGGCGCGGACATGAAACCAGCGATGCTGGTCGGGTGGCTGATCGCCGGGGCCTTCCTCACGGGCTGCGTGGACTACGAAGAACGCATCACCCTCAATCCGGACGGGTCCGGCTACGTCGACGTGCACTATTCAGGGCCGGAGGACGTCAGCGTGGGTGCGGATAGTTTCCCGCCGGAGGACGAAGAAGAGCTTCTGGACTTCCTGAAAGAGCGCTTCGACGTGGAAGGCGTTTCCATCGTCGAGTATTCGCTCGACAGGCGGGACAAACGCACATTCGTGGACTACAGGTTGGAATTCCGACGACTCACGGACCTCAATCGCACCGACCCGCTATTCTGGGAAGGCAATTTCGAGGTCGAACGGGACGCTGCGGGGTGGAAGGTAACGAGGGTGCTCCGGGTGACCGTGGATGGGTGGGACGAGCCGAAGAACGCCTTCGAAACTTGGTTGCGCGACACGGTGGCAGACGGTCTGCTGACCGGCGTTCAGTTCCGCTTTGAGACTGTGTTTCCCGAAGAGATCCGCGAAACCAATGCCGACTGGGTGCGAGCGGGACGTGTGGCTGTGTGGAAGTACCGGCTCTCGGATCTGTTGGGGAAGAAACGGATCGTACAGTACGTGGTGGGACGGTGACGGCAGAAAATCGCGAGGGGCCAATGCAGATGGAGCCGAACCAGGAGCGAGTGACCCAGCTCTCGCCCGAACCTGCCATCGTCGCGATCGGCCGGTACCTCAGCCTCGGCTGGCAGATATTCACGGAGGATCTCTTCGGGTGGATCTTGCTGTGTTTGATTTACTTCGCCGTGCTGGGTGTGGTGAGTACCACAGGTATCGGGGTGCTCGTCGTGCTCGGCCCGCTGGAAGCCGGATGGTACGCGGTGATTCTGAAGCGCCTGCGTCAGGGAACACTGGACATCGGCGAGTTTGCGAAGGGCTTTCACCACTTCGTCTCGGCTTTCCTGATCGGCGCTGTCGTCAGCGTATTCGCAAGCGTCGGTTTCGTCTTTCTGATCGCACCGGGAATCGTGGTCTTGGCCCTTTACCTGTTCGTCTTCCCCATTCTGTTGGACACGGGCCAGGATTTCTGGGGGGTGATGGAAGCGAGTCGCAAGGCGGTTGCGCCCCGGTGGTTTGAGTGGTCGCTCTTCGTGCTGGCTCAGCTCGTTCTTGTTGTTCTGGGCAGTCTGTTGTGCGGAGTGGGGCTCCTGGTGGCCCTACCGTGGACGAAGATCGCCACGGCGGTGGCCTACGAAGAGCACTTCCGGGAGCGCTGATCGCCGCGGCCTCTCAGCCGAGGATGTCGTCGGAGCGGAGGCCGAGATTGGGTGGCGGCTAAGGGGTCGGGCGCGTCGTCCCTGTCACGGAACTGGCGCGAACCCTGGGGGATGCCTCGAGAAGCGTGTAGATTGGGGAAGGGGCGCGAGAAAACGCGCCCGTAGATTTGCCTTCTTCTTTTCTGCACAACATGTGTTAGTACTTGGCCACGACCTGGCCCTCTCGCGCGAAGTGTGCAGCAGTGAGTGTGGGGTCGCGGGGGGAAGCCAGCGGTCAAAAGGGGGGTGGGATCCGCTGCTTCGTGGGTTTGGTGATTCTCGGGAACATTCCATTCTGACCTACCCTTGGCGTTCGTGAGCCGGAAACGCAGCGTCACCGGGTTTTCCCGCGGGAGGCGCACGATCGCGACCTTGTCCGCTGGTTTCGCGGCTGTCCCGCAAAGGTCGTGGGCTTCGAGGATGGACAAGTGCGTCCGAGGACCGGGTTAGTCGTCACGGCGCGGCGAAAAAACGATTGGAATCCGGGGTCAAACTGGGTATCTTGGCGCAAGTTTGAGTGATTGTTGGAAATTGGGACGATTGGGGAAGATCGTGCGGGTCTTAGCTTGAGGTCGTTTAGTGGGTACGATCTACTTCGCTTTCGGGGTGCACAATCATCAGCCTGTCGGCAACTTCGATTTCGTCTTTGAGGACGCCTACCAGCGTGCCTACCTCCCGTTCCTGAACCTGCTGGAGAAGCATCCGCGGATTCGCATTGCGCAGCACTACTCCGGGATTCTGCTCGAGTGGATCGAGCGAAATCATCCCGATTTCCTCGACCGCCTCGCTCGGCTCGTGGAGAGCGGGCAGGTGGAGATGATGACCGGTGGGTTCTACGAGCCCATCTTGCCGATCATCCCGGACCGCGACAAGCTGGGCCAGATCGCCAGGTTGACCCGGTACATCGAGCAGCGCTTTGGGCAGACACCGGTGGGGTTGTGGCTGGCCGAGCGAGTGTGGGAACCCCACTTGCCCCGGCCGCTGCACGAAGCCGGGGTGAAATACGTAGTGATTGATGATGCGCACCTGAAGTACTCCGGCCTGCGGGAGGAAGAACTAGTCGGATACTTCCTCACGGAGGAAGCCGGGTACACGCTCAACATTTTCCCCATCTCCGAGCGTCTCCGCTACACGGTGCCTTTTCGGCCGGTTGAGGAGACCATCGAGTACTTGCGCCAGATGAGCGACGGCGAAGGCGACCGATTGATCGTGTTCGCGGACGACGGGGAGAAGTTCGGCATCTGGCCGGGCACCTTCGAACACTGCTACGAGGACGGGTGGCTTGAAGAATTTTTCTCCGCGCTGGAGGCTAACTCGGAGTGGATCAAGATCTTGCATTTCTCGGAGGCACTGGAGAGACTCAAGCCACGGGGTCGCGTGTACTTGCCGACCGCGTCGTACCGGGAGATGATGGAGTGGGCCCTACCGGCTCGGGCCATCCACGAGTACGAGGATTTTGAGCAGAAACTCAAGGAAGCGGGACTCTTTGAGCGGTACAAAGTGTTTGTGCGCGGGGGGTTCTGGAGGAACTTCCTGGCCAAGTACGAAGAATCCAATCACCTGCACAAGAAGATGCTGCGCGTGAGTCGCCGAGTACGGGACGCCGCTGCCGTCTACGGCGAGGAGCACCCGGTCGTCCGTCGTGCCAGGGATCACCTGTGGGCGGGCCAGTGCAACTGTCCGTACTGGCACGGTGTGTTTGGCGGTCTGTACTTGACCAACCTGCGCTACGCTGTCTACCACGAGCTGATCCTCGCCGAAAAGGAATTGGACCAGCTACGGGATGCTTCGGACGAAGGATGGATCGACTGGGAAATCTCGGATTTCAATGGCGACGGGCACGACGAGGTCATTGTGGACACGCCGGCCTGGCAGCTTGTACTGGAACCGGTGAGCGGAGGAAGGTTGGTGGAGCTCGACTACAAACCGACGGCCATCAACCTCCTGGACACGATGACCCGCCGGGAGGAAGGATATCACCGGAAGTTGCTGCAGGCGTCGCAGGCCGCCGGGGGCAGTACCGCGTCGGAAGAAGTCGCCAGCATTCACGACTTGCTGGTCACCAAAGAAGAAGGGCTGGAGAAGAAGCTTCACTACGACTGGTACCGACGGTGCTCGCTGATCGACCATTTTCTCAACCCCGACACGAAGCTGGCGGACTTCGCTCGCTGTCGGTACGGGGAAGAGGGGGACTTTGTGCTCGGCGCCTACGACGTGGCAGTGCAGCCGGGGGATCATTCCGTGACGGTGCTGTTTCGGCGTACTGGGAACGTTTGGGTCGAGGGGGTTCAGAGGTCCGTTGCGATCGAGAAGAGACTGAAGGTGCCGCGGACGGGGGAGGAACTGGAGGTGCGTATTCGCATTAAAAACTTGTGCGAAGAGCCGGTCGAGCTGTGGTACGGTTGCGAGTTCGCATTCGCCCTGCTGGCCGGGCAAGCTCCCGATCGGTACTACCAGATCCCGGGGCGCAGTTTGTCTTCCGGTCATTTGGCCAGCACCGGCATCGAAGAGGCAGTGGAGGAGATCGCTCTGGTGGACGAGTGGCAGGGGGTGAGATTTGCGCTGCGTCTTTCGCCGGCGGTGACCGTGTGGCGTTTTCCGATTGAAACCGTTTCGATGTCCGAAGCGGGGTTCGAGCGGGTTTACCAGTGTAGCGTTGTCTTTCCCAATTTCCGGGGCGTTTGGCAACCCGGTGAGACGAAGGAGTTGAGCTTCGTCACCTTCGCCGGGAGACTGGTGTGAGCAGGGGTTAAGATGCGCCGAGACGAGTGGTCGTAACGCCATTTAACGGGTGGGCGATGTTGGTTCGTTCGAAGAAATCGAAAGCCAGGCTTGTCGCGGCGGTCCTGGTGGTCGTGGCGGTCACCGCGGGCCTGACGGGCGTGGGGGGACGTGCGGTCGCCGCAATGCAGTCGACCCTGACGGGGATCAAGAAGATCATCGAAGTCTTCAACATTGTCGAGCGCTACTACGTGGAGGATCCTGACGAGGAAAAGATGGTCAAAGGCGCCATCTCCGGAATGCTCGAGACTTTGGATCCCCACTCGGTTTACATCCCGAAGGACGCCTTCAAGAAAGTAAGCGAGCGTTTCGAGGGGTACTTTTACGGCATTGGCATTGAGTACGTGATTCAGAACAAGGTGATCACGATTGTATCTCCGATTGTAGGTGGGCCCGCCGAACGGTTGGGCTTGCGCCCGGGAGACCAGATCATCCGGATCAATGGCGAATCGGCCTACGGCCTGACGGAAGACGAAGTGATGGCCAAACTCCGAGGACCGAAGGGTACAAAAGTAACGGTGACCATCCGCCGTCCTGGCGTAAAGGATCCGTTCGACGTGACGATTACGCGCGACAAGATTCCCATCTACAGCGTCACGGCCGCGTTCATGCTGGACGACAGTACGGGCTACATCTACCTGGGTCGCTTCTCGCGTACCACGGCGGACGAGCTGGAGTCCGCGCTCAATCGGCTGGAAGGCGAGGGAATGAGGCGTCTGGTACTAGACTTGAGACTCAACTCTGGTGGTTACCTGGACCAGGCGGTGGCTGTGGTGGACAAGTTTCTGGAGGGTGGTAAGCGCATCGTGTACACGCGCGGTCGCATCCCGGCGGCGAATGAAGAGTTCTACTCGACCGATGAGACGACCCACCCGCGTTTCCCACTGATCGTGCTGGTGGATCACGGTTCGGCGAGCGCGTCGGAGATCGTGGCGGGGGCATTGCAGGACTGGGACCGGGCGTTGATTGTGGGCGAACGGACGTTCGGGAAAGGGCTGGTGCAGTCGCAATTCCGATTGCGAGATGGCTCGGCGGTGCGTGTCACCACGGCGCGGTACTACACGCCGAGCGGTCGGCTGATCCAGCGGAGCTACGAGAAAGGTTTCTACGAGTACTACCGGCAGGCGTACCAGGACGAGGGTCAGAGCGGGCCGGACACGACACAGGTGTACCTCACCGCGAGTGGCAGGCGGGTGTACGGCGGCGGCGGCATCATGCCCGACGTGGTGGTTCGCTCATCTCGCCTGACGAACTTCACAAGCGATCTGGTACGGAAAAGGCTGTTTCTGGAATTCGGGTCCCTCTACGCGGGGGAGCATCGCGATCTTCACATCGATTTTCCGACGTTCCGCGAGAAATTCCAAGTGGACGACGGGATCCTTGCGCAATTCCGGGATTTTGTGCAGAGCAAGGGTGTGAAAATCGACGAAGAAGCCTGGAAGAAAGATGAACGGCGGATCGCGAGTTTCATCAAGGCCGAGATTGCGCGGCACCTGTGGGACTCCGAGAAGTACTACATGATTCGCGCGGAGGCCGACACGCAGTTGCAAGAGGCTCTCAAGCACTTTGGTGAGGCAGCCCGAATCGCCGGCATTGTGGCGAGGGGCACTCCAGGACGGGGATAAGGGGGCCCAAAAAGGGGAACGGGGCAAGGGCGCGTAGGAGGCAAAAAAATATTGACTTTTAGGCGTGATTTGGTTAAACTGATCAGTGTGTGGGTGTAGAGGGACCCGCGTGAGTGAAACGGTAGGCCGGTAAGTGGAAGCAAAGCCAAGGAGGAATTGGTAGAATGGTCGATCTGTTCATTCAGGGCGGCGGCTTCATGTGGCCGATCTTGATCCTGCTGGTGCTTGGGATCGCAATCAGCCTGGAGCGGTTGTGGACCCTCACCCGTGCCTCGATCAATACCCGGAAGTTTCTCTCCACGATCAAGAAGGCGCTGAAAGAGGGAGGAATTCCGGCTGCGCTGGAGGTGTGCGCGAACACGCGTGGACCCGTTGCGTCCATCTTTCACGCGGGTCTGATGCGAGCCGATCAGGGTGTGGAAGAGGTAGAAAAGGCCATCATGAACGCCGGTACGGTCGAGATGGCTTTTCTGGAGCGCGGGCTGATCTGGTTGTCGACGATCATCAGTCTTGCCCCGATGCTCGGATTCACCGGGACGGTCTGGGGCATGATCATGGCGTTCCAGGCGATCGAAGAAGCGAACGACATTTCGCCGTCGATCGTGGCTCACGGTATCGCCGTGGCGCTGTTGACCACGCTGTTCGGTCTGGTCGTGGCAATCACGATCCAGGTGGCGCACAACTTCTTCGTGTCGCGCATCGATCGGCTGGTCGTGGACATGGAGGAGGGTTCCTTCGAGCTCGTAGACAGCCTGGTGGAGCTGGAGCGCTCCAAGAAATCCTCTTGACCGGCGGAGGGTAGTGAAAATGCTCCTCGGGAAGAAGAAAAGAGAACGCTCGGCGGAGATTCCAACGGCGTCGCTGGCGGATATCTCGTTCTTGATTCTGACCTTTTTCTTGCTCAGTACCACGATCAACATCGACAAGGGTCTGGGTCTCACGTTGCCGGCCCGGGGCGAGAAGAAGGAGGTCAGGAAAGAGAACATCACCAACCTGCTAATCAACGCGAGGGGAGAAGTTCTCCTCGATGAGCAGCCGGTCGAGATTTCCCAGATCCGGGAGATCATTCGCCAGAAACTGATCCAGCGCCCGCAGCTAATCGTGTCCGTGAAGACGGACCGTAGGACCAAGTACGAGGTGTACATCCGGGTGCTGGATCAACTCAAACAAGCCGGCGCGACACGAATCTCTATCGCCGAACCGGAAGTTTAACTCAGTGGGCTGAGAGTCAGGAGAAAAGGCCGTGCCGCAGAAATTCGAGCGCAAGAGCAAAGCGACGTCCAGCATCCCAACGGCGTCACTACCGGACATTATCTTCATGCTCCTTCTCTTCTTCATGGTGAGCACGACCATGAGGGAGGCGACTGGTCTTCCGGTCAACTTGCCTGCGGCGAAAAGAATCGAGAAGCTGCCCGGACGACGGGGTGTGGCGACTGTCTATGTGGACAAACTGGGTCGGATCTCGATTGACGACAAGCTCGTAGAGGTGAAAGACATCTCCAAAATAATGTACGCCAAGCGGATCGACCCAATCAGCCCTCTGAAGGTGGTATCGCTGCGGATCGACCGCGAGGTGGACATGGGGCTGGTCACGGATATCCACGAAGAACTTCGGGATGCGGACGCGCTGAATGTCAGCTATTCAGCCAAGTTTGCAGGTGACTGAGGTGATGCCTTATGTTGAGCAGGGTCAATCCCAAAGTAAGCCTCCGCTGGAAGTACAAGAAAGTGATGGAGGTGTCGCTGGTCCTGGCGCTTGCGCTCATGACCGCTACGCTCCAGGCGTTCAAGCGGTTTGAGGCCAAGAAACAGGAACAGCAGAGGGTCGAGCTGAAGCTTGAGGTTCAGGAGATTCCTCCGACGGAACAGCAGCGCCAGGCTCCACCACCTGCTCGCCCAGCCGTTCCCATCGAGAGCGAAGATGAAGACATTCCTGAAGACGAGACGATCGCCAGCACGGAGTTGGATCTGAGCGAGCTGCCGCCTCCTCCGGAGAAGCCGCCGGAAGAGGAAGAAGAGGTAACGCCGATCTTCGTGGCGTACGACTCGCCGCCAGAGCCGATCGGCGGTTTCGAGGCTATCCAGAGGAATCTGGTGTACCCCGAGATCGCGCGGAAAGCTGGTGTCGAGGGACGAGTGATAGTGCACGTCCTGGTTGACGAGCACGGCAATGTGGTGGCGACGAAGATCCTCAAGTCGCTCGGGAACAACGGCTGCGACGAAGCGGCTGTGCGGGCGATCAAGAGTGTGAAGTGGAAACCGGCGATGCAGCGGGATCGTCCGGTGAAGGTCTGGGTGGCGATCCCGGTGATCTTCAAGCTGAAAGACTGATCCAGTTTTGTGGCGGCGATGCAAGGGCGGTGTCAGGGGTGGCACCGCCCTTTTCTTTTGTGGATGGGCTATGAAGTGTGCGGCCGATTCACGGGGCTGGAGGAACGTGGACCGGGTGGGTTTGGCCACCTCTGACGGCATGAGGTTGCTATTCCGGCCTCGGAAGCCGTTCGAACCGCGCCCCTGGTGAGAACTACGTGGTAGCGGACGGGACGCAATGCGCTGGTTCTTCCTGCTGCTGGCAACTCTTCTCCTCCTGCAGCTCGCGTGTCTGAACCCTTTCGCGCCCAGGCTTCGCGAGGGGGAGGAGGGTGAGCTGATTGTCACGGCGCAACGCAGTCCTGAAGAAGTCCTGCAGAATTTCGACTACGCCTACACGTTCAAGGATTCGCTGCTCTACGCAGATCTGCTGGACAGCGGATTCGTTTTTGTGTACTACGATCCCAATGCGAGTCCCAGCGGACGGTTCGAGTCTTGGGGCCGGGATGTGGATCTCCGGACCACCGGACGCCTGTTCCGCGCTTTCGACGTGATCGACTTGTCCTGGGGGAGCACGGTGTACTACTCGGTGCAGGGGGATGTGGCCGAGATGTCCAAGACATTCCGACTGAGCTTGGTGAGTGAGCTGGGGGATTTCCACATCGCGGGCAACGCCGTATTCACCTTCCGAAAGTGTCCGTGGGACGGAAAATGGCGCATCGTCCGTTGGAAGGACGAGTCGGAGTTTTGAGAAGGGGTGGGAACACCTGCGTACCAGCCTAGGAGGGCGGCGGGACGATACCTTCCCCTGTGGTAGCACCAGAGCTGCCGATCCGCGGCTTCCTCCTTCCATCG
>CAYXFI010000109.1:0-10368 GCA_964464205.1 uncultured Cytophagia bacterium | reverse complement strand
CGGGGCGGCGTGCTCATGCGCTCCCCGGGGACAGAAGGCGGTCAAGAGTGTAGGTCCGCCCGTCGTCCGGCGGGTGGGCCAAAGTCGGTCGACAGGGCGGGGCGCACTCACTCCAGTGTGGGGGGGAACATTGCTTCGTCAGGCTTCCCGATGTGCGAGGTCTCGGTGTGGCCTGTGTCTGCCCCTTTTCCGCGGGTAGGTAGGCACTCGGTTTCCCGGCTGGCGCTCGCCCGCCGGACAGAACGACAGAAGTCCGCCCGATGGACGCCAGGGGCCTCGCAATCGCGGACGGAACGATCAGACGACGTCCACTCGCCGAGACCGAGAACTGCGGTGTGCCCGAAAAGAGAGGATGAGAGATGGGCAAGTCCGAAGCGAGGAAGTATTCGCGGCGTGCGTTCCTCGGAACAGCGGGAGCGCTGTTGGGCGCGCCGGCGCTGGTACGGCTTCGACCTCCGCGGGACAAACCCAATCTTCTGTTTCTGTGGACCGACCAGCAGCGGCCGGACACGATGCGCGCCTACGACAACACACGCATCCACACACCCAATTTGAACCGTCTGGCCGAAGAATCGGTCGTGTTTCTCAACGCCCACGTCAGCCAACCGGTGTGCACGCCGTCGCGCTCCACGGTGATGACCGGCCTGTGGCCGCACCAGACCGGCTGTACGGAGAACAACATCCCACTCCCCGAGGATCTGCCCTGTCTGCCCGAGATCCTCGAAGACCCCGACTACCGCACCGGCTATTTCGGAAAGTGGCACTTGGGCGACGAAGTATTCGCCCAGCACGGCTTCGAAGAATGGATCAGCATCGAAGACGGCTACTGGAAATACTTCCGTCCCGGGCGTGACCGCGACGCGAAGAGTACGTACTGCCACTACCTCCGGGAACTCGGGTACAAGCCCGACACGCGGAGAGGCACCTACAGCCGTGCTTTCGTCTCCCGATTGCCGCTCGAACACTCGAAGACGCGCTTCCTCGAACGGAAGGCGTGCGAGTTCCTGCGCCGCCACCGGCACGAACCCTTCATCCTGTACGTCAACTTCCTCGAGCCGCACATGCCGTATTTTGGGCCCCTCAACGACGAGCATTCACGCGACGAGGTCACGTTCCCGCCCAACTTTGACGACCCACTGGAAGAAGATGAACCGCTCCGTTACCGACTACTGCGCGAACGCTACCGGCGGTTCGGCTTTGAGGGCCACGATCTGAACACGCGCGAGGGCTGGCGAGAACTGATCACGAACTACTGGGGGCTGGTCGCTCAGGTCGACCTGTGCGTCGGCGGGATTCTGCGGACCCTCGAAGACCTGGGGCTGGCGGAGAACACCGTCGTGGTGTACACCAGTGATCACGGTGACATGATGGGCTCCCACCGACTGCTCGCCAAGACGGTGATGTACCGCGAATCGGTCCAGGTACCCTGGCTCGTCCGGTATCCACGGTTGATCCGCAAGCCGTTGCGAGTACGGAACCCGGTCAGTCACATCGACCTCATGCCCACTCTTCTGCACCTAATGGGGAAGCGACAGGATGAGCGGTTCCCCGGACAAAGCCTGCTGCCGGAATTGCGCGACACCGGCGAAATTCACCGGGACGTGTTCATCCAGTGGAATCCAGCCCTGAAGTACGGCAAGCTTCCGGCGAAATTCCTTCCGCAACTGTCCGAAACGGCAAAGGCCGCTTTTCGAGCCTCCGTCCGCACGGTAGTCACCCCCGATGGCTGGAAGCTCTGCCTGAGTGACCTGGACAAGTGCCAGCTGTTCCATCTGGCGAAAGATCCCTGGGAAACGACGAACCTGTACTACAAGAAGCGATTCCAGGGACGGATCGAAGCGCTGCGGCGGAAGATCGAGCGCTGGCAAGAAGAAGTGGGCGACACGGTCAGAGTCGGAGCGTGCGGGTAGAACCCGTTGATCCCGTACCCTCGCCACCCAGAGTTGCGCGCTACCGCAGCCCACCGACCGGGCGAGGGGCGCGCGTGGATCAACGCTGAGGCTTCAGCACGGAGGAGGACGCCATGGAGAACCGAAGAGTAAGCGTCTGGAGCGCAAGTCTTCTGGGCCTCGGGTTTGTGCTGTTCACCCTCTGCACCTGGGGCATCCCGGCGACTGCGGGCAGCAACTACACCTTCAACGTGATTGACTTCGGCGCTGTCCCGGATGGCCGAACCCTCAGTACGCAAGCCATCCAGGGAGCGATCGATTCCTGCGCCTCCCGGGGCGGCGGCACCGTCTACTTCCCACCAGGCAGGTACCTGAGCGGCACCATCGAACTGCGGAGCCACGTGACGCTGTATCTCGAGAGCGGCGCGGTGCTCCTCGGAAGCACCCGGTTGGAGGATTACCCGGTGCACGTGCCCGCGTACCGATCGTACACGGACAATTACACGGACAAGAGCCTGATCTACGCAGAACGGGTGGAAAACATCGCGATCCTCGGGCGCGGCACGATCGACGGGCAGGGGGCGGCCTTCTCGGGTCCCTACAAAGTGCGCCCCTACCTCATGCGCTTCATCGAGTGCCGCAACGTCACTGTCGCGGATGTGACCATCCAGAATTCACCGATGTGGGTGCAGCACTACCTGGCCTGCGAGGATGTGAACATCCGCGGGATCCGTGTGCACAGCAAGGTCAACCACAACAACGACGGCATCGACATCGACAGTTGCACGCGGGTGCGGATCTCGGGCTGCGAGATCAGTTCCGGAGACGACGCGATCGTCCTCAAAGCGACTTCCGGTCGTGCCTGTCGGGATGTGACCATCACCAACTGCGTGCTGAACACCAACTGCAACGCCCTGAAGCTCGGCACCGAGAGCAACGGCGGGTTTCAGAACATCGTGATCACCAATTGCACGATCTACGACACCCGGTTGGCGGGACTCGCCATCGAGGAAGTGGACGGCGGGGTTTTGGACCGCGTGATCGTGAGCAACCTGGTGATGGACGGTGTCGGGTGCCCGATCTTCATCCGGCTCGGCAATCGAGCTCGGCCCTACAAAGCCGACATGCCAAAGCCCGGAATGGGCGCGCTCAGAAACGTCCTGATCAGCGGGATCGAAGCGGTGGTCAGAGACAGCATCGGCTGTTCGATCACCGGGATTCCCGATTACCGGGTTGAGAACGTGACGATCCGGGACGTGCGCCTCACGTTCCCAGGGAACGGAAAAGCCCACATGGCCACGCTTGAGATTCCGGAAAATGAGAGCAAGTACCCCGAGTACAAGATGTTCGGAATGCTTCCGGCTTACGCTTTCTTCATCCGCCACGCCCGCAACGTGCGGTTGGAGAACGTCGAAGTGACGTATCTCGGCGCCGAGGAAAGACCGGCGGTCGTGTGTCAGGACGTCTGGGGACTTCGGGTGACGCGACTGGCCGCGCGTCCCCCGTACTCTCAGAACCCGATTCTCTGGCTGAACAACGTGCGCGACGTCCGCGTTGAGCTGTGCAAGCCGCCGCGAGGCACGGGCATTTTCGCCGAGGTCGACGGCCCGGGGACGAAAGACGTGGTCTTCTTCGGCAACGACTTCAGCCACGTCGCCGCGGTACTGGCTCGCTCCGAGGAGGTCTCGCCGCACAATGTGAAGGCCCTTCACAACCTCATGCCCACAGGGCCGTGAGAGCTCCGGAGCTGCGGCAGCACGGGGGCGCCGGCGAACCGCGGCACGGAAAAGGTTGAGTACACGGGCGCGGGGACCAGTAGGGCGTCGGGCTCTGCGGGGGAAAAGTGGGGTGAGTGAACCGTCGAGGCAGACAAGCCCCCGTGGAGTGGCCGGTAAAGGGCCCGCGGCCGAACTGCGCTCTTTGGATTGATGGCGCAAGGGGCCTCTTCTGACGTAATTCCAGGCCAATTCGCCCCGGATGCTCGGGGTTTTCCGCCGAGCCTGGAAAGCGCGGGGGCGCGTGGGGCTACGCGGCTGGATCTTCCGAGTGGCTACCGCCGACGAGCTGCTCGTCCTTCTCGACCGGCCGGCGATCGAGCAGCATCCGGATGTGCCTGGCCAGCTCGGCGGGCCGGTAGGGTTTGGCTACGAAGTGTTCACGGGAATCCAGCATGCCGGCCCGGGCGATCACGTCGTCCGCGTAGCCGGAGGTGTACAGCACGGAGATCTGCGGGCGACGCCGCCGGATCAGCTTGGCTAGCTCCGGGCCATTCATGCCGGGCATCACCACATCGGTGAGGAGCAGATCGATTTCCCCTTCGTAGGCTTCGGAGATCCGGAGGGCTTCCTCCGCATCGGCCGCGGTCAGCACGGTGTACCCCATGTCCCGCAGCGCGCGCTCCACCATGTCCCGGATCGCCCCCTCATCCTCGACGAAGAGTATCGTTTCCGTGCCTCCGATTTCCTCTTCTCCGCGGGCCGCCTCAGGCTCACGAGTTTCCGCTGCCCGCGCCTCGCTCGCGGCCGGCAGGAGGATTTTCACCGTCGTCCCTTTGCCCGGCTCGGAATAGAGCCAGACCCGCCCTCCGCTCTGCTCCACGATCCCTTTGACGGTGGCCAATCCCAGACCGGTGCCCTCCCCCACGCCTTTCGTCGTGAAGAAGGGCTCGAAGGCTCGGGCCTTCGTCTCCTCGTCCATTCCGATGCCGGTGTCGCTCACGGCCAGCATCACGTAGGTCCCGGGCTGCAACCGCAGGTTTTCTCCCTCGAAGCCCGAGTCGATCTCCACGGTGCGGGTCTCGATGGTCAGCGTGCCCCCGGTGGGCATGGCGTCGCGAGCGTTCACAGCCAGATTCATGATCACCTGCTGAATCTGCGTGGGATCGGCTTCCACCGGCGGCAGATCCTCCTTCAGCACCGTCCGGAGTTCAATGTGTTCGCCGATCAACCGCCGAAGGAGCTTTTCCGTCTCCTTCACCAGGTTGTTCAAGTTGATCGGCCGTGGACGAAGTATTTGCTGGCGACTGAAGGCCAGAAGTTGCTGGGTCAGCGATGCGGCGCGCCGGGCAAGCTTCTCGATCTCCAGCAGATCCGATCGGCACTGATCGTCCTCGGCCAGCACACTCAGCAGGAATTGTGTGTAACCCAAGATACCCGTCATGATGTTGTTGAAATCGTGGGCAATTCCGCCGGCCAGGCGTCCGACCGCCTCGAGCTTTTGGGACTGCATCAGTTCGCGCTGGAGCCGTTTGCGCTCCGTTTGGTCCTCCACCATCGCCTGGACGTACCTCACCTGACCCATCTCGTCGAGAATGGGTGTCAAGCAGAGGGCGATTTCGACCTCTTTCCCCCACACGGACCTGTAGCTCATTTCTTTCGCCAGCGGCCTGCGCTTTTGGATGCATTCCCGCACGAGCTGAGCAACGCCGTGGCGGCGGATCTGCGGGTGGGAAAGGAGGTTCAAACCCAGCGTCATCTCCTTGGAAGGCGAGCCCATGATCTTGAGGAGGGCGTCGTTCACGGCGAGCACCCTGCCGCTGGTATCAATTAGCATCAAACCGATGGGAGCCGCTTCAAAGATGGCACGATAGCGTTGCTCGCTCTCGTGGATTTGTTTCTCCGCCTCTCGCTGGGAGGTCACGTCCTGAGCGATACCCACGGTCCCCAGAAGCCTCCGCTCCGGATCGAACACAGGGACGACGGAGGCAACGTAGACGGCCCTCTTCCCGTCGCCCTCTTTCACTTGCGCTTCCTTCCGCAATTCCGCGCGCCGCAGCCGGCGGGCCCGGTTGTCCACCCTCGACAGGAACTGGAGCAGGGCATTCTCCGGGATGCCCGAGTCGTCCCTCCCGATCACATCCTTTTCTTCGAGCCCCGCGGCTTCCAGCAAAGGCTGATTCACGAACTGGTAAATCCCGGCGGAATCTTTGAAGTAGATACCGTCCGGCACGTGGTCGATCACCGCGCGGAGCAGATTCCGTTCTTCCTCCAGACGTATCTCGGCACGACGTCGCTCCGTGAGTTCCTCACGCAGGGCTTCGTTGGCGGCCTCGAGTTCGGCCGTCACCTCCTGAAGCCGCTCCACCATTCGATTGAAGCTCTCGGCAAGGGTCTTGATTTCCGCCGGGCCGGTCGCCTCCACGCGGACATCGAGCCGCCCCTGCGATACCTTTTCGCTGGCCTGGGCCAATCGGATCACCGGGGCCGCCGTCTTCTTGGCCAGCGCAAGACCGATCAGAACGGCGGCCACCAGACTCACAAGACCAAAACCTACGAAGGCCCACAAAGCTCTTCGCACACTCGCTCTGGCGGCGCTGGTCTCGCTCCGGATCCGCTCCTGCTCGAAGGCGACTGCGCGGTTGAGAACATCGGAGAAGTACATGTGGAACGCGCCGAGGCGCTCCCGAACGCTCCAGGCGTCGCGAAAAGTGGAGGAGCCTGCCGCCAGCGCTTCCAGATGCCGGGAGAGCCGGAGCAAACTGTCCACCGCCGCCAAGGCCTGGAGCTCGTACTCGTGGCTGGGCCCGAGGGCCAGGCACGCGCGGTACCAAACGGCCAGTCGGTCCCGAGCTTCCCGAATTCCGACTAGTTCGGCGTACATCTGCCGAATCAGCCTGTCGGCCACCTGAGGGTGCACGAACGTCCCGCTGGCGAGCAGTTGGTACTCTTCCCAGCGTTGCAGGAGCAAGCTCCCGTGCTCTCGCATCTGGCTGAGCGCCAGCGCCTGCGGCGCCCAGTGCTCGGATGCTTCGTGAAAGGAACGGTACGCTTTGAGCCCGACGCCCAGACCCACGAACCCAAGCACGGCGATAAGAACCACGTACCCTGATAGACCGAATACGAAAAGTCTTCTCAAAGACATCCCAACACCCCGACCCCAAGTTTTTGCCTTCCTGCCGATCGCTGTTCGCCGGGGCTGCGCTCCATTTTGCGTCAAGCGCAAAAGGAGGAACCTACCTTCACCGGGCACGTCTACGGACCTGGCAGCCGTCTTCTCGACGGCCGTCTCTCCCTCCCCAGCCCTGCGGGACTGATCCTGCCTTCCGCTCACATAATCGGCCGAACCGAACAAATGCTGAACCCCTGAGGTAGGTAGGCGCACACCGTTCGAAGCGGCGGTCGGTTCCTTCGCAATTCAGCGGCATCCAGTCCGCTCTTCCCACCGCAGGAAGTCGCCGTGAGCGGGCCACTGGGCTCCCACCTCCCGGAACAGCGGGTCACAGGCGAATGTCAGCTCACGCGGAACGCTCAGCATTCAAAGAGGGGTTAAGCCAGCGGCAGGTGAAGCACACTCCGCTGCCCCAGGACGCCGATCACCGTCCAGTGACACCTTCGCCCTCCGGCGGTCTCACCAGGGCTCTCCGGAACTCACTCAAATAGCTACCGGCAAACAACCGAGATTTCGCAGTCTTCGCCAGGAGACAATCGCACGGAGTCCGGCCTCAGCATTTGTTCGGTCGATATGCCTCGCCATTCTCCACTCAAAACGGAACGCTCATTGAAGCCGGTGCCAACCGCACTCACGGGGCCAGCTCTCGGCCAATCCTCTTGCTGCTAAGGCGATCACTGATCTGGAGAAGAATCGGGACAAGGATTCGGCTTGCAGACCAGTGTAGGTGGTCGTGTGCTTGATCGCGGGGACCTGCCAGGACTGTATGGAGGGGCATGCTTGGGTGTTCTGACGCGTGCGGCACGATGGGTTGGTGAGACCTCACTGCCCTGTCTTGTAGCACCCTCGGTTGTCAGGCCCACGGCTCGCACGCACCGTCGCGGCGAAAAAGGGGAATCCGGAAGGGAATGTGCTCACGTCTGACGCAAATCGGCCGCGGGTTACAAGACCGATACTGCTGGATTTCGGCACGTATCGGAGTCCAGAGAAAAATCCGGGGACGAGCCCGTCGCCGAACTCGTCCCCAGTGCGAGACCCTACGACCCAGAGGAGGCTAATCCCAACGACGCGCTCCAGGCGTCACGTTTTGCCTACCGGTTCCCCCGGCGGGGGAACATCACCAGCGCAGATTGGCTCCGCAGGAGTCCCTCACGATCAGTTCAGGCTCCAGCAGAATCCGCGTGGGGCCCCGCTCCCCTTTCAATCTCCGTCCCAAGATCTCGACGGACCGGTAGCCGATCTCCCGAAGGGGTTGGCGAACCGTCGTCAGTGGTACCACCGCAAGTTTCGCAAGCGCCATGTCGTCGAAGCCGACGACGGCAACCTCATCTGGCACCTCAATGGCGTTCTCCCGCAGGGCGCGGATCAGACCCAGGGCCACCAAGTCCGAGAAGGCGAAACAGGCCTCGGGCAGTTCTTCGAGCTCCGCCATCCGGAGGCCCAGCTCGTACCCGGCCCGGTAGCGGTTGACTGGCAGCCGTTCTCCCGGCTCCGGCCCGAATACGTTCGTCCTTACGGCACCGTCCTGTCCCACCGCCCGCAGGAACCCCTGATAGCGCAATCCGCTCAAAGGATGACTCACATCGGGCGTGACGTACCAGATCGACCGGTAGCCCAATTCGATAAGATGGCGAGTAGCGAGATAGGCCCCACGCACATGATCCACACCTACGTAGTCCACGGACGCGTCGTCCGTGTAGCTCACCATCACGAAAGGCAAACCGGTCTCCCGCAGAGGCGCAAGTCCCGAGCGCAGCCGGTCCGGCGGCAGCCTGACCCCTACCACGAAGCCGCCGGGCATTTCAGAGTTGGCGAACTCCTCCACGCTGAGGACGCCCTCGGCGGCATGGCCGTCTTCCAGGACCACACCCCACCCTTCTTCAGCCGCCGCCTCGCACACGGCCGAAGCGATCTCCCCCCAGAAAGGATTGATCGAGGGATAGATGATGACGCCCACGGTGGTGCCATTCTGACTCTCGGGCAATTGGGACGCTACCGGAAGATTGATGTACATGCCCTTGCCGGGTTCCCCGTAGATAATGCCTTCGGCCTTCAGCTCGGCGAGGGCGCGCTTGACCGTGATGAGACTGGTTCGGTACCTTGCGGCGAGATGCTGCTGGGAGGGAAGCTGGTCTCCGGGCCGGTAGTCCTGGGCTACGATCTCTTCGCGGAGAAGTTCAGCGAGTTGCAGATGGAGAGGGACCTCTCTTTGGGCGCCCGAAAGCATGGCGGTCTCCTTCTGACCGCATCAACTCCCGTTACCGACCAAAATATACGGAGCTGTTACCGATAACGCAACAGCTTTTTTCTCCATTTTCGTAATTTTTGCATCGTCGCACCGGACCGCTCAGGTCACGGTCGACTTCGGCGCCCAGCGCCGCTCAGGGATCCCGCCGCTCACCGCGCCCGGTCCGACCCACGCACGCGCATCTGGAGCCCGTACACGGAAGATCGCGCCGTGATGAAGAGCCAGTCCCCCTTTCTTCCGCCGAAACAGAGGTTCGTCGGACGCTCGGGCACCGGGATCTCACCGAGTCTGCGGCCCGAAGGATCGTACACCACGACGTTCCGGCCCGTCAGGTACAGGTTGCCCTTCTCATCCAGCGTCATCCCATCCGATCGCTGCTCGGCGAAGAGCCTTCGGTTCGCGAGGGTGCCGTCCTGCTGAATGTCGTAGACGTACGTCCTGCCCGCGCCTTCGTCCGCCACGTACAGAAGCCTCCCATCCGGCGTCCCGATGATGCCGTTGGGCCGAACCAGATCGTCGATCACCCGCACGATCCGGTCCCGGTTGGGAGAAATGTAGTACACGTGCTCGCCATCCTGCTCCAGATCGTCCCTCTTGCCGTACCGCGGATCTGTGAAGTACACCCCACCGTCCGGCGCCACCCAAAGGTCATTGGGACTGTTGAGCTTCCTGCCCTGGTACTGGTCCGCCAGCACCCGCACGTTCCCTTCCCGGTCGATCTCTACAACCCGACGATTCTTCCCCTCGCAGGCGAACAGGTGCCCATTGCGGTCGAGGAAGAGCCCATTGGCTCCGCCGGTATTGGTGCGGAAGATCACGATGGTCCAGTCGCCCGCCCACCACAAATAGATGCGATTGGCCGGAATGTCTGAGAAGTAGACGTTTCCCCGCGCGTCAGAAGTCGGACCTTCGGTTAAGCCGAAGCCGGTGGCCAGTTGGACCACTCGCGCGTGGTCGGGCACGAGTCCAAGCTTCTTGAGCGAAGCGAGCGGATCCTTTCGGGCGTGGGCAACGGGGGCGCAGGCCCCCAGGGCCAATCCCAGGACGATCCCAAACTGCAGTGCCCGTCTCATCATCTCAACCTCCTCGCCGTCACCGGACACAATATTTGACCGACCGCGGGAACACACATGCGCCGAAATTCTACATCAAAGTCCATGAAGAACTCCCGCGAAATTCCTTCGCGCTCTTCGCGGTGAAAATAGAAACCGCGAAGGCGCCAAGAGCGCGAAGGAGCTTGGGAAGTGAATTGACAGTATCGAGGCTCATCCTGGCCACATGTCGCCACTCATGCTTAGAGTCAGTTCAAAACCACGCTACAAGCCCAGCACCAAACGGCGTATG
>CAYXFI010000108.1:0-10493 GCA_964464205.1 uncultured Cytophagia bacterium | reverse complement strand
GAGCGTTCTAGCCCCCAGCCGGCTGGCCGCCAATGCGGCCTCGCAGCCGGCGTGGCCCGCCCCAACCACGATCACCTCGTAGTCGTCGTATAGTCTGTCCGCCTCAGCCGCCATGTTTCACGTGAAACATCTCCCGTCCCAAACCGAGCCCGTCCCCCCACAAGGCCCTACGCTCAACAAACCCGCACAATCGCGCCCTCTTCAGGCGCAGCTACGCCTCGCCGAGCGGCTCACTACTTGCCAATGCAGAAATTCGCGAAGATCTGGTCCAGTATCTCTTCGGTCGTCACCTTCCCCGTCACCGTGCCGATGGCCTCCACCGCTTCCCGTAGGTCGACAGCCACCAGCTCTGAGCCTCGCCCCTCCCTAGCGCTCTCCAGCGCCCGCTCAAGCCCCTCCTTGGCCCGCGTCAATGCCTCGAATTGCCTCGCCGTGGTCAGGAGCACGTCTTCGCGCTCCCCGGACCGCCCATCGTCTTCCATCGCCACCCGCACCAGGGTCTCGGTGAGGTCCGCCAAACCCTGCCCTGTCCTCGCCGAAACCCGGACTACCGGCCTGTCCCCCGCCCACCGCCGAACCTCGTCAGCCCCAACACCTGCCGGCAGATCCACCTTGTTGAGCACGACGATCAAATCCGCACCCGTCCGTCGCACCGCTCCCACCAGGCCCTCGGCTTCCTCCCCCACCGCCTGCGCCAACGGCAAACTGCCGTCCACCACCCAAAGGACCACATCCGCTCTTTCAACTTCTCGCCAAGTCCGATCGATCCCCAGTACTTCCACACCTTCTGCGCTCGTCCGCAGCCCCGCCGTGTCCACCAGGCGAAAGAGCACTCCCTCGATCGTCAGCTCGTCCTCCACCGTGTCCCGGGTCGTCCCCGGTACGTCGGTCACAATGGCCCGTTCCCGTTCCAGGAGCGCGTTCAGCAGGCTGGATTTGCCTACGTTCGGCCTCCCGACCAGGACGGTCCTCACCCCCTCCCAGATCCGTCGGCCCCGGCGATACGTCGCGAGGGCGCGCTCCACTTCTCCCAATGCTTCCCCCAAGCGCGCTTCGATTTCCTCGCGACTCGCGAACTCGACATCCTCTTCGGCAAAATCCAGCTCCAATTCCAGCCTCGCGGCCAGCTCCACGAGCTCACTTCTCAATCGCTCCAGCCTGGCCGAAAGCTCGCCCCGGTACTGCCGCGCCGCCGCCCTCAACCGCTCCTCCGAACGGGCGTAAATGATCCCCGACACCGCCTCCACCTGAGCCAGGTCGAGCTTCCCATGAAGGAACGCGCGGCGGGTGAACTCCCCCGGCTCCGCCAACCGAGCTCCCGCTCGCAGACATTCCTCCAGGACCCGCCCCGCCACGTACGGGCCCCCGTGACACGAGATTTCCACCACATCCTCACCCGTGTACGAGTGAGGCGCCCTGAAGTACGCGACCACGCACCGGTCCAGCGGGAGTCCCTCCTCACCGAGGGCGTACACATCCAGCACCACCGCTCGACCTGGGGCCAGCCGACCTTTCCCCTCCTCTCGAACCAAGCGCTCGGCTATCGTGAGAGCCTCTGGTCCGCTCATCCGCACTACGGCAATCGCCCCGACTCCCCGGGGCGTCGAGATGGCGGCAATTGTGTCGTACAGCTCTTTCATCCCACGTGCTCTGTTGGGCCGCACCAAAAAAATAGCCCCACCCGCTCCCTGCGCAAGTAGGGCCCACGTCTTCCGTCACCTCCGTCGCGCTCAGAACTTCCGGGCCAGCCTCCGCCCTTTCGCCCCCTTCTCCTTCGGCTTGAGCGCCACCTCTCCCTCCGGAATCATCTTCTGCTGGATGATCGTCAGCACATTGAAGAGAGTGTAGTACAGATTCAGCCCGCTCGGGAAGTTGTTGAACAGCAGCATGAAGAAAATGGGCATCAGGTAGACCATCGCTTTCTGCTTCGGGTCGGTCACGCTCATCTTCTGCTGCACGAGCATCGTCGCCCCCATCACCAGCGGGAGGACGTTCACCGAGTCGCCGTACAGCGGCAAGCTGAACGGCAGCTGAGCCACCGTGTCGGGCTGGGAGAGATCCTTGATCCACCAAACAAATTTCGCGCCCCTCAACTCAATCGTGCTGCGGAACACAATGAACAGCGCGTAGAGCAGTGGAAACTGGAGCAGCATTGGCAGGCATCCGCTCAGCGGATTCACTCCGTACTCTTTGTACAGCTTCATCGTCTCGCGATTCAGCCGCTGGGGGTCCTTCCCGTACTTCTCTTTCAGCTCCGCCAGCCGGGGCTGCAGCATCTGCATCTGCTTCATCGAGACGTAGCTCTTCCGCGTCAGCGGGAAGACCGCTATCTTCACGAGGATCGAAAAGAGGATGAGCACCACCCCGTAGTTTGGTATGAACCGATGGAACCAGCGGAACAGAAGCAGAATGCCCTTACTGATCGGACGGATCAGGCTCCAGCCGAAATCCATCATCCGCTCGAGTCCGACCCCGTACCCTCGGACGACGAAATAGTCCAGCGGTCCGAGGTAGACTCGGAAGGAGTGTTCGACCGTTTCGCCAACCAGGGGCATGCGGATGCCGAAATCGTACAGCTTCCACTCGCCACCGCCCACGGGGACCTTCCATCCGTGGAATTCTGCCGCGTCGCCGGGCTCCGTCAGCGGGATCAAGGACACCGTGAAGTACTTCGTCCTTCCGCTTACCCAGTGGGTGATCCCTGGGATCGACTGGCGCTTCGCCCTCGCGCGTCCCACGTCGAACTTCTCGAGGCTCTTGCCGAGGAGCGCGTACGCTTTCGTGTACCCAGCGTCGTCCGCCAACCGGGCCTCGCTACTCCACATGCCGCCGGCCCACACGAGCCGGTAGCTCTTGTCCGCCACGATGTCGGCCCATCCCGACAGTCGCACATCCACCTCGATGTCGTAGCTACCGCCCCGCAGCCGCACCACTTTTTCCACCCGCCGGCCTCCGTTCAGCTCCGTCCAAAAGCGGATGCTGTCCGCAGCGCCATCCTCGAGGCGGATCGTGTCCGGAGCCTCGCAGGCGAAGTTCCAGTCCTGCGAGTCCAAGGTATCCTCTCCCACCACGAACCGCAGGCCGAGATTGTTCGCCCCCGGCAGGCCCACTAGTTCCACGGCCTGACTGTCCGGACGTAGGTACTGCTTCATCTTCCAGGAAACAATGCGGGCGCCCCGTGTCGAAAACTCCCCCACATACAGCGGACTCTCGACCACGATGTGCCGCTCGGGCAGAGCCTTCAGGCGTAGTTCCGGTACAGCCACCGGGGTTGTCTCTTCCGACGTACCAGTCCCCACGACCTTCGGCGTACCCGCCACCACCGTGCTCTCGGCCCGGGCGGTTGTGTCGGGGACCGCCGACTTGCGCGTCGGCGCGCCCCCGGGATACAACCACTTCTTGTAGATGTCGGTCTGCATGAAGATGAGGATCAACCCCATCAACAGAAAAGCAACGATTGTCCTGCGGTCAATGTCCATGCTTGTGACCCAAAATCCTCAGCTCGAATTGTTCCGGCACGGGATCAAACCCGCCCCTCGCAAATGGGTTGCAGCGCAGTACGCGCAGAAACCCCAGCACCAGTCCGCGCCCCGCGCCAAAGCGCTCCACCGCTTCCAGCGTGTAGTCCGAACACGTCGGATAGTACCTGCAGCTCACCGGCAACGCCACGCCGAGCGTGTACTGGTACAGCCGGATGAGCATCCGCGCTGCCAGCTTAGGTATGCGCCCCAGGCCGTACTTCACGTAGCGTTCTCCGTCCGAGTTCCCTCACGTCTTCCATCAGCTCCACCCACGGGGCCTCCAGAACCTCCGGCCTTCCCACCAGCACGAGCCAACCTTTCTCCGGGAAGTCCCATTGACTGAGGCGAAACGCCTCACGCAGCCGACGCTTGGCCCGATTCTTCTTGACGTGTCCTTTGATGCGCCGGCTCACGGCGAACCCAATACGTCGTTCGTCATCATTCGGCAAATAAAAAAGATCGGCGAACCGACCCCGCAATCTCCTGCCTTCACCAAACACTCGCTGGAACGCCAGCCTGCCCCGCAAGATCCTTCTCTTCGGCAGCCGATAGAGCTTTCCCACGGCGGGACCGCCGGCCCTTTATCACTCGTCGCTCACTGTGAGGCGCTTGCGCCCCTTCGCACGCCTTCGTTTCAACACGTTCCGTCCCGCCTTGGTCGCCATCCTGGCCCGAAAGCCGTGCGTTCTCTTCCTCCGGATGTTGCTCGGCTGATACGTTCTCTTCATTGTCCACCTCTAGTCTTTGCTTCCACGTTCCAATCCAACCATGCTGTGTCAGTCCGGCTTGCCGTAACATCCAACTTTTTAAGGTACCTATCGCCATCCTAAAATGCAAGCCGAAATTCCGCTCTCGACCCTCGGAAGCCGCACCATCTCTGTACCCCTGGGCTTTGTCCAACCGAAAGCGAACGAGTCCCAATTCGCCCTAATCGTCATCGCCCAACCACGGCGAACGGACAGCAACCCCCGTGCGAAACCCCGTTTTCGGTTCGGCGAGCGGGGGCCTGCCCCGTCCGCGTCACCGACCCTCGTCCTCGCGCCACCCTGAGCGCCGGCTACACCGGCTCGCCGAACCAGCCCCGCTGCACGCACCACCACGTCACGAGCCCAAGGCTCCCATTCGGTCGAACACCCGGGGCGTCTTCGACCACGCGCCCCGGTCCGCCCCGCCGCCTACAACCCTCCGTGTCCTCTCCTCAAAATCCCCTTGCATATCGGGAGGGCTTCGCTATTTTACAGCAGGAGGAGGGGCCATCGGGGAAAAGCTGTGGATAACTGCCCCCTCACATCGTCCGTCCTCCCCGAGCGTGCGGTCGTCTTGTTAGCGTTTGCGTGCCATCTATCTTATTGTTTTTTAAATGTTTCTTCGTGCCGGTGTGGCTAGCTCGCGCATCCAACCTCCCGCTCTCTCGTCGTAAATCGTTCGGGCACGGTAGCTTGAAGAGTGTGGACAACTCGTCGAAAACTCTGCTCCAAGGGTGAACCATGGGTGACGAATTAGAGTATGATCCGCAGCGTGTCTGGGAAGCCTGCCTTTCGCTCATCCGTCCCAGTGTGAACCCCCAGGCCTTTCACACCTGGTTCCAGCCCATCCGGCCCAAGAAGCTGGACGGTACCACCCTTGTCGTGCAGGTGCCCAACCGCTTTTTCCACGACTACCTCGAGCAGCACTACCGTACCGTCCTTCGCGGCGCAATCTCCGAGGTGCTCGGCAGCGACGCTTCCCTGCTCTACGAGGTTGTCTCCGCCCAACCGGAGAGCGTACCCCCGCAGGCGCGTCCTTCGCCACCACCTGAGAACGGCATCGACGCAGAGAGCCAACTGAGCCTCCGCTTTACTTTCGACAACTTCGTAGAAGGAAGCAACAATCAGTTCGCCCGTGCCGCAGCCCTGGCCGTCGCTCAGTCACCCGGCCAGACGGCGTTCAACCCTCTGGTCATCTACGGTGGTGTGGGCCTGGGCAAGACCCACCTGCTTCAGGCGATCGGAAACCACATCCGCTCTCAGGGCAATGGACACCGCGTGCTGTACGTCTCCAGCGAGCGCTTCACCCTCGATTTCATCACCGCCATCCAGAACAACCGGGCCACAGAGTTCAGCGCCCGCTACCGGTCCGTCGACGTCCTCTTGCTGGATGATATACAGTTTTTCGCCAACAAGGAACGCACGCAGGAGGAGTTCTTCCACACCTTCAATACCCTCTACCACAAGGGGAAACAAATCGTCCTGACGTCCGACCGTCCCCCTGGCGACCTCAAGGGCGTGGAGGAACGCCTCATCAGCCGCTTCAAGTCCGGCCTCGTGACGGACATCCAGCCGCCGGACTACGAGACCCGTCTCGCCATTTTGACCAAGAAAGCCGAGGAAAACGGGATCGACCTCGATCCGGCCATCTACGACTTCATCGCCACTCACATCACCAGCAACATACGTGAACTCGAAGGCAGTCTGATCCGCCTCCTGGCCTACTCTTCCCTGACAGGCCAAGACATCACGCTGCGCATGGCCAAGGAGGTCCTACGCGATATCGTGCGTCCCCGCCACCGCCGCCTGAGCATTGAGCTCATCCAGAACATCGTGGCGGAGCACTTCGGTTTACCCGACGATCTTCTCCGCGCACGCACGCGCAAGCAGGAGGTCGCCCACGCGCGCCAAGTGGCCATGTACGTGGCCAAGAAACTGACCAATGCGTCGTTGAAAACCATCGGCCTCCATTTCGGTGGCCGCGATCACACGACCGTGGTCCACGCTGTTCAAACCATTGAAGCGGCCCTCCAAAATGACGAATCCCTCAGACGGGACATCGAGGACATCGAACGCAAGATCGACATCGCTACACTCTGACATGCCCAGTGGCCTGCTCTCCCCTGCTTGCGCGCCGTACCCGGCGATCTTCCCCCTCATTCAAGCCACGCTCGCCAAGGCGTCGAGCCCGGGTTTCCAGCCGCCAGCCCTCCCCGTACCACGAAAAGCCAGCCCACAGCGCTGGGTACCCCGCCCCCCTGGTCGCTCGGCGCTCAAGCAGATCTCGATTGCTTCCCTGCCGAAAGCTCACACCCTGTGGACAACTTGTTCTCTCACCCGACCTTGCCCGTTGACATCCACCGCTTTCCGCCTCGTTTCGTCTACCCAGACGATCGCTGCTTACCCCCACTCTTCTCAAGCCCGACCTTCCCCACAGCTTATCCCCCGCCTAATCACACGTGCGACCCCACGTCCCTCCCGCGTAAGTTCAAAAAACAACGCGTCCCGCAAGCCGATGCGACCGTGTTATCCACTTGCCCACAGCACTACAACAACTAGTAGTTTTGTTTTCCATCCATCTACTTGTACTTTTCAGATTGGATGAGTAACTTCAGTCAACCCAGCGCTTCAAGCGAAACCAGCAGGGGAGGTCATAGATGCAATTCCGGACCAACCGTTCCAACCTGATGACGGGTCTCCAGCGCGTGTACGCTGTTGTGCCCGTGCGCTCCACACTTCCCCTCTTGCAAAACTTTCTGATCACGGCTACCGACGCGGGACTCGAACTCACCGCAACCGATCTTGAAGTCTCCGTCCGGACCACCGTTGACGTGGAAGTTACTGAACACGGCGGTCTTGCAATCCCAGCCAAACTTTTCTACGAGGTAATTCGTGAGCTCCCGGAAACCACCATTGAGTTTCGCACCGAAGGCCTTGAACTGATCGCCCAGACGGAGCATGGTCACTACCGATTCCCCGGAATCCCCAAGGAGGATTTTCCGAACATCGTTGTAGCCACCCCAGAGGAAGGCATTGAATTCAAAACCGAGGTTCTAGCCCGCGTTGTAAGCAAAGCTTCTTTCGCGGTTTCCACAGACCCACTGCGTTTGGCGTTAACTGGAGTGTTATTTCATTTTCACGATGGTGTAGTAGATTTGGTGTCCACAGACGGCAAAAAACTCGTACGAGTACGACGGAAAGATGTACAACACAACTACGAAGACACGCAGGCAATTCTTCCTACAAAGGCCCTGAACGTGTATCTGAGAAATATTGACGCTGCGCCAAAAACGACCATTTACTTGGCCGAAAATCACATGATATTCAGCATTGGAGCCACAGTGATTTACTCGAAACTAGTTGCGGCCAAATATCCGCGTTACGAGAAGGTTATTCCACTTGACAACGAACACGTGATGGACGTTGCCAAAGAAGACTTGTCTGCCTCGATACGACGGGTTTCGGTTTTCGCGAGCTCACTCGGCCGAGCAGTGCAATTCTCGCTGCGGGGTGATCAGCTGGCAGTGAGTGCGCAGGACATCGAGTACGGCGGTCAAGGGTACGAGGAGATTGCCGTGAAATACAACGGGCCGGAGATGGATGTCGCCTACAACGGTCAGTTTCTGTTAGAAATCCTCCGGCAAGTCGACACCGAACGCGTACACTTCCGTTTCCACGACGAACAAACCGGCGCACTTGTATTGCCAGCGGAACAGGCGGAGGGAGAGGAACTCTTGATGCTGATCATGCCAATACGGGTGTCGGACGTAGAAGAGGGCGCAGCATGATGGGGGTCCGCGGCAAGATAAAAACTCGTCACCGATGGCGTAGGGGGGAGTTGGCGCCGCCGATCTTGTGGGCGAGAGGTGGATGAGGGTACAGGGAATCGAGCTCGCAAATTTCCGCAACTACGCAAACCTGGCGGTCGAGTTCCCGACGCAGATCACAATTCTCGTGGGGCCCAACGCCTCGGGCAAGACGAATGTGGTGGAGGCAATCTATCTTGCTTCCTACGGACGGGTTCTGCGTGGGAAGGATGCCGATGGACTGCGTTGGGGCTCTACGGAGGCCAGCGTGCGGGTCCGGTACGAGCTGGACGGGGGCATGCGTCGCGAAGTGCGCGTGCAACTGAGAGCCGGGGAGAAACTCATCCTGTTGGACGGCAAGCGCCTCGACCGGCGGGCTGAGCTGGTGGGCTCGTTTCCGGTCGTGGTTTGCTGGTCAGAGGATCTAAAGGTCGCACAGGGAGAGCCGCAGGCAAGGCGACGTTTCGTGGATGGCTTGGTCACGCTGATGGAGCCGGCCTACTTGGACACACTCCGAGACTACAACAGAACTCTGCGCCAGCGAAATCGCGCACTCGGTCTGCTGGCGTCGGGGAGAGCGGACGCTTCCACTCGGCGGGCCGTCGAAGCGTGGTCCGAGCGTCTCGCAGAGCTCGGCGCGCTGGTGGTGGAAAAGAGGCGACACTACTTAGGGCTGCTGGAGCCGGAGTTCCAGCGGCAATACGGGGAGCTCGCTGGAGGCAAGGTAGAGTGCCACCTTCGGTACGTGACGCAGTTGGGCGGTGGTGGGAGCGTCGCGGAGATTCTACTCCGGGCGCTTGCGGCTAGGCGAGAGCAGGAGGTCTCGCGTGGGACGACGCTGGCGGGGCCGCACTTGGACGACGTGTCCATCGAGGTAGGAGGCGTCGACGTGCGTCGGTTTGGGAGCCGTGGGGAGGCGAAGAGCGCGGTACTGGCGCTGAGACTGGCGGAGGTAGCGCTTCTGCGAGAGCGGCGCGATGAAAGGCCGGTTGTGGTGCTGGACGACGCCTTTAGCGATCTGGATGATGAGCGCGCCGGGCGGGTGCTGAGGAGCCTCGGGGACCTGCAGGGGATCCTGACCTCCGCGGAGGAGAGTCGGACGACGGAGATCGGGAGGAAGTTCGCGGGGGACCTGTCGATTTTGCGCGTTCGGGAGGGTCAGATCGAGGGTCGGGTGGCAGTATGAAGCAATTGGGCGACTTTCTCAGGCGGTTGATCCAGGACATGGGCTTCGAGGGGCCGCTGGCGGACCAGCGTGTAATGGAGCTGTGGCCGGAGGTTGTGGGAGAAAAGATCGCCGAAATGACCGAGCCGGATAGGGTGGAAAATGGAGTTTTGTACGTGCGCGTGCCGAGTAGTGTGTGGCGGAACGAGCTGTCCCTCCAGCGGGAGAAGATTTTAGAGAAATACCACGAGTTTGGGGGCTGCAGACATCTGCGAGAGATCCGATTTATCTGAGCAGGAGGCAGTGAACCGGAAGGGGGTGCGCTTCGTTAAAAGCGGTAGTCTTGGAGGGAGCGGGGAAGTCTTGATGTACGGAGCGGGGAGCAACGAAGGCTCACCGAGGAGGAAAATGGCAGAGGCGAAGGCGAAAAAGGCGAAGAAGCACACGGCAGAAGTGGATTCCTACGACGCCAGTCAGATCCAAGTTCTGAAGGGCCTCGAAGCGGTGCGGCGACGTCCGGCGATGTACATTGGCGACGTCTCCACGCGCGGCCTGCATCACCTGGTGTACGAGGTCGTGGACAACAGTGTGGATGAGGCGCTCGCCGGCTACTGTACGGAAATCGAGGTGACGATTCGGCGCGACGGGGCCGTGTCGGTGCGGGACAACGGGCGCGGCATCCCGGTGGACATTCACCCGACGGAGGGACGGCCCGCGGTCGAGGTCGTGATGACCGTCCTGCACGCGGGCGGGAAATTCGACAAGAAAGTCTACCAGGTGTCTGGCGGACTCCACGGCGTGGGCGTGTCCGTTGTGAATGCGCTCTCCGAATGGCTCGAGGTGGAGGTCCATCGGGATGGAAAGGTGCACTGGCAGAGGTACGAGCGGGGCGAGCCGGTGACTCCACTCCAGGTCAAGGGCACCTGCAGGGACACGGGGACGACGGTGACCTTCCTGCCGGACAAGGAAATCTTCAAGCGCCGCAAGTTCAACTTTGACGTGCTGAGCGAGCGGATGCGGGAGCTCGCGTTCCTAAACCCGGGGCTGAAGATCACGCTTCGCGACCAGCGGGAGAAGCGCGAGGCGGTTTTTCACTCGAAGGGCGGGCTGAGCGAATTCGTGCGCTACATCGATGAGGGACGGTCGCCAATCCACAAGAAAATCATCACGATTGCGGGCGAGCGCGACGGTGTGCCGGTGGAGCTCGCGATGCAGTACAACGACTCGTACAACGACAACGTCTTCACCTACGTGA
>CAYXFI010000107.1:0-10517 GCA_964464205.1 uncultured Cytophagia bacterium | reverse complement strand
AACTCCGGATCCTTTTCATCAACGAGGCCAAGCACGTATTTTGCGGATGATCCAAGTTTTTGACGGTCACCGTAGTCAGGAAAAAATATCGCCTGGTCCGACGCAAGATTGTGTGGATTTGTCAACAGCCCCTCCATAGGGGTGTTGATATTTGGGGACAGCTCAGAGTGAACTCGAGCCTATCCAAGCACCTTGACTGCGCTTGGCACAATTTGTCGCAATTCATTTGCCAGCTAGCAACAAGACCGCCTTTCGTGCTGGCCCGCTGCCTGCACTACCCGCGGGAGAGCAGGCAAAAACTGTGGACCAGACAGTGGCCCGCACACTGGCCTTTGCGGACACACGGAGCTGTGATTGGTGATGGTGTTCGAGGGGCAGAGCATGCGGGAAAAGGCTGGTTTTGGAACGCTGGGGGTATTTGTGTCCTGGCAAGTTTCAGCAATACCCGGAGGCGGGGTCGACATGTTGTATGGAACCGAAAAAGTTCTTGACTCTTGGACAGAAATGGCTCAAATTATTAACGGTTTCCTGACTGGCACCAAATGTTCGCGGGGTGTGCCGTGAAGACGTGCCTTGCAGCGGCCTTGTTGGCTGGGGGAATCTCGGCAGCAGGCCTTCTGCTTCCTCATGCTGGTGCCATTTCACAGGAGTCGGAAGGCTTGTCGGGGCTGATCGCTCTATTCGAGCAGGTGCGGGCAGCCCTCGAGAAGCAGGAGATACAACCCACGGTTCTGGTGCGAGACGCACGCCGATGGCTTGCCGGCGCGGACAGGTACATCGCCTCCGCCCACGACACAAGTCTGGTTCGAGATCTGAGTGACAACGCGCTCTACCTCGCCTCTGCAGTCGCACGCCGGTGCCTGGAGCGAGGGGATACACTGAGTGCGGTCTGGCTCTTGCAGGAGGGTGTCCGCGTTGGGTTGCGGGGTAGCCCGAGACGGAACTCCCCCAGTCGCTTGTTGGGGACGGTTGTCTCCCTGTTGGCTCAGTATCGCTCCCCGTTGCCGGTGGAACGTTTGCAAGAAGAGATTGACCGCCTGGCCGAACTGGTTTCGGTGAGGGGCGATGCTTGTGCCCGGCTTTACCAGCATTTCCTCGAAATACTCCTGACCCTTCGGGCTGGGCAAATACCGAGGGGTATTCCAACCAACACAGCGTTTTTGAAGTCTGGGGGGTGCCCGCAGGAGGAAGCGTGTGGTCCAGCACGATCCCTGTTGGGGGCTGTGCTGCGCAGGGCACGCGAGGTCCAACGCGGTAGGGAAACCTCGAGTGCGGATTCGCTGTACTTGCTGGCCTGTGTCCTGGCCCCGTGTGCTGGTCCGGACTACGCCGCAATGGTCGAGCTCGAACGCGCAACGCATCTGGCGAACCGGGGCGCGGACGTTGAGCTCGTATTGAAGTGGTTCGACCGGGCCATTCGGGACTCGCGCTTGGTCAGTGCCCGAGAACTGGAACGCGTTGCGCTGGTGGATCGGTTCTGGTTCGTCTACCAACGACGAGCCTGGGACGAGGCGCTCGAGACGGGTGAACGTCTCTGGTCCGCGTCAAACCGACAGATTAGCTGCCAGAAAGAATTCCGGGCGCTGCTTGCTTGGGCCTCAGTACTGCTGAAGTTCCACAGGGTGGAGACGGCGGACTCTGTCGTGAGCGTTTTGCTCGGACACCCGGAGCTGCAGGATGAAAAGACGGTAGCGCTTCTGGCTTCTACGGTGGCCAATCTGGCAAGCCTGCTGGGTGACTATCGGGCGGGTGTGTGGAGACTTGCACGACTGGAAGAAGGTTTCTCGCCGGAGTTACCTCCCGCGCTCAAAGGGCACCTGTTGCTCGTCCGGCTTTCCCTCCTGCAGCGACTGGGAGAGCACCGGAGGATTACGGCGCTGGTGGACAGCGTCCTGGCCTGCGGCACGTCCCTGCCGGACACGTTGGTCGCCTACCTTTACGTCGCTCGTGGAAACGCGCAGTTCCGCTCGGGGCTGATGGAGGAGGCTATTCGTTCCTACGAGCGGGCATTGGGCTTCGCTGGAGTGTCGCTGGACCTGGCTGTGGCCTGTGCTTCGAACTGGGCGTACGCGCTGGGGAGCATCGGCCGGTTCGGTGAAGCCGTGGACGTGTGTTCGAGAGTGTACGAGCGCGTGAAAAATGCCGGTAGACCCGATCTGGAAGCGGACTTGCTCACTACCGTGGGTGTTTTGTATGCGATGGAGGGAAAGGATCGTGTAGCCGCCAAGGCTCAGGAACGCGCGGCGAGCCTGGCCCTGGCTGCACGCGATACAGTGGCGTACGCGGAGGCACTGGCCAACCTGGCCGCCTGTTTACATCGATTGGGCGATAGCCGGCGCGCGGACAGCTTGTACTCTGCCGTCTGCGATTTGGCTACGGCGGTGGGGGATGAGCAAACTCGTTTGCTTGCGCTCGCGAATCGGGGCGCCATTCGCATGCAGGCGGGCGATTACGCGGTGGCCGAGAGCCTGCTGACCGTCGTGGGCGCCGGTTCGGAGCTGCTGTTGCCCGATCTGCGATGGCGAGTTCAATACCAGCGCGGACTGTTGCGGCTCGCAGAGGGGAGGTTGCAGGAAGCCAGGGGGTTCTTCGAGGAATCTGTGCAGCAGATCGAGGAACTCCGAAACCCATTCACGAAGGAAGACTACAAACTCGGTTTCCTGAGTCAACGCTACCAGGTGTATGCGGACCTGGTCGGTTGCCTCCTACAATTAGCAAAAGAAGATTCCAGCTGCCTGTACGAGGCCTTCGCCATCGCGGAGAAAAACAAGGCGAGGGTCCTCGTCGAACTGTTCGGGCGGAGAGCGGAAGCGCGAGAGTCGGGAGCGAAAGGGGCTGGAAGTGAGGTCCAGGTGTCACTGGCGAAGCAAGGGAGGGAGCTTGTTCGCCTGCTGTCGTCGGTACTCGGCGACAGCACGTGGTTAGTTGAATACGTCGTTGCCCCGTCGCAGATCTACGCATTCATCGTTTCCCCCGAAGGTTCCCTTGGCTGGCGGTCACTGGGCGTTTCGGAGAAATGGATCGACGAGCGAGTGTCGCTGCTGTACGGTTTTCTGTCGCGACCCGGCACTAACACGGCCGCAAACGCCCTGCAATTCCTGGAGGCGGCGAGTGAGCTTTACGAGGTCCTGGTAATCAATCTGCCGCAAGAGGTGCAGAGCGCACGGCGAATCATTATCGTGCCGGACGGCATTCTGTCGTATCTGCCCTTCGAGACGCTGGCTCCCAAGTTCGAAGACCAGATTCTGGATTTCCGCGATCTACCCTATTGGGGTGCGGAAGCGGACATCGCCTACGCGCCTTCGGCTCGCACCTACTTGCTGTTGTCTCGGGCGAAGACTGGTGAAGCGGTAGGCGGGACAGTCGACTCCGTGGTAGTGTTTGCCGACGTCGCTTTCCAATCCGACATCCACCTCCCGGTGACAAAACCGGTGAGGACTAGCGGGCAATTCTTCACGCGGTCCACCGAGGGGTTGAACGAGCGGCTGGACCCGCTGCCTTACACGCGCTACGAGGCGAACCTGATTCAGCAGGCTGTCGGAGGGGATAGGGCCGTGTTGTTGCTCGGCAAAGACGCGTGTGAGGAAGCGATCCTCGGGATGGCTGGTCGCTCCGTGCCGAAAGTATTGCACATCGCATCTCACGGTATCGCCCTCAACGAAGCGCCGAAAGCGAGCGGGGTCGTGCTGGCCAGCTGTGGGGAGGCCGACGGGTACCTCACGCTATCCGAGATCGCGGGGCTTCATCTCCCCACGGCGCTAACGGTGCTCTCGTGTTGTCGTACGGCGGTGGGGAAGCTGTATCGGGGTGAGGGCATGGATGGGATTTGCCGGGCGTTCTTGCTCGCCGGCAGCCGATCGGTTGTCGTCACTCTGTGGAGCGTAGCGGATAAGCCGTCGGCGGAGCTGATGGGCAGCTTCTACCGTGAGATGTTCCGAAGTGGGAAGGACCCCGTTGCCGCTTTGACAAGGGCGAAGAGGGCGATGCTGCGCGACCGGACTTACGCGCATCCGTTCTTCTGGGCTCCTTTCGTGTACGTGGGCGGTTTGGCCAAGCCGATTTCGCTGAACTGAAAGGATCGGCTCGCCGGAGGAACGACTTGCCGAGGTTCCGGGGGGATGGTTGGTGACGTCGGGCGGAGGGCTGCGGTCGGAATCTTCGCGGTCGGCGATCCGCCGCATTGGGAGGTAGTTGGCGGACAAGCAGTCTGTCGAGGAATTGAGGAGAACCGGTGCGGCAAGAGATGTGGCGAGGGCACCCTGGACGGAATTGTTGACGCAGACGCGAACCTGTGCTGACCTCAGACCGGAGAAGTAGGGCGAAGGAGCGAGAAGCTGCCAGGATTGTCCAGGTTTTCCTGAAGTTTTTCTCGATTGAGCTCCTGGCAGGTTTGCTGATTCTGCTAGTCGCTCAGCTTTGGGCGTTGCTTCGCGCGGGTGAAGTGGGGTCGCTGGGCTGGCGAGTGGCCTTGCGCGCCGCAACGCGCAACTTTCGGGGCCCTGACGAGATAGCCATTGTGAAGATCGATGAGCGCACGGCACGGAGATGGCGGTCACGGGAAGACATGCCACGGGACTTCCTGGCGAAGTTGATCGCCAAAATCGAAGAAGCGGAGCCGCGGGCCGTCGGAATCGATGTGTTTTTGGACCGCGCAGGCGAAGATCCGGCTGCGGATGCGAGTCTGCGCCAAACGATAGGGTGGTACTCGAACATCGTGCTCGTATCGGAGATCGAACGTTCGCCCTCGGTGGCTGGGCTATACAGGGAATACCGCCCCGATGACGCGTATTTCCCATCGGACCTGGATTCGGGCTCCATGCCTGCGGTGGGCCACTCGATGCTAGCGAAGCGGGGTGAGACGTGTTACGGCTACCTACCGGTGGTGCCAACGCCGGAGTACGGTCTGTGTCCGTGTTTCGGGGTCGCGACCTACTTGGTCGCTCTTGGGGTGCGATCGGATGGACAGGTCCGCTCGAAGCTGGCCCGATTGCTTGGCGGCGAACGGGACTCCATTAGCGTTGCTCTTGGACCGGTTATTCGCCGCGGAGTTTCGGGGGAGCCCTTGCCCGTCAACTTCCTGGGAAGGCCGGGCAGGACCTTCCGGAGGGTCTACCCCGCTTCGGCGATCCTGAACATGGACCTGGAGGCGCTGCGTGCCGCCCTTCACGACCGCATCGTGCTGGTGGGTGCGACGTACCGTCACGCGCGGGACAAGTTCCGGACTCCGGTATCCGGCGCAGGACTTGCGGACGGGATCGAAATTCATGCCAATATCGTTGCCAGCTACTTGCTTCGAGAGCACATTGTGCCTTCGAGCTCGCTGGTGAGGCTGGTGTTGTACGTGGCGTCCGTACTCTTGACGATTGTTCTTTTCCAGCGCACGAGCTTTTTGCGGGCGATCTTGCTGCTATTTTTGGGGATTGCTGCGTACTGGGTTCTGGCCTTTGCTGCATTTCTGGTCGGTTCGCCCCAGTGGCTGCCTCTGGTGAAACCCACGCTGTTTTCCACAAGCACGGCTCTGTTCATGATTTTCTACAAGAGCCTGCGGGTGGAGCTGGCGCGGGACGAGATCGAAAGACTTTGGGGCCCGAGAATCGGGCATTCGTATTTGCTGGAGTTAGAAGAGACTACGGCGACGCCGGACCGTTTGGTGTCGGCGGGCGCCGGTCAAAAGGAGACCGTGACCGTGGCTTGCTTGGCCGTGCACGGTCTCTCCGAATTGGCCGAAAGTGGCTCGCTGCCGGAGCAGCAGGCCATCCGCTTGGTCGACGAATTCATCGACACGATCCAGGAACAGGTCGTGTTTGCGAAGCACCGCAGAGGCGCGGCTGACCGGTTCTTCGGGTACAAGATGCTGGTTTTCTGCGGTGTGCCCGTTGCCAAAGATGATCGGGAAGAGGCCGAAATGGCGGCAGGCATCGCTTTGGACTCCCTACATCATTTCGGGGCCCTCCGAGAAGAATGGAAGAAACGTTTTGGCCCGGAGATGGACCGACTGTGGCTGGGGATTGGCATCCACACTGGGCCAGTAGTGGTCGGTTCGATTCACAACCGTATTGGTGAGAAGGAATACACGATCGTCGGACGGACTCCGCATCTGGCGGAACAAATCGAAGGGCTTGTGGAGGAAGTGGAGGCGCCGAGTCCGGTTCTGGTGAGCGGGGCGACGGCGTCCTTGATCGGTGCGAGTTTCGAACTTCAGCGGATTGGTATCGATGTGAACGCTTGCACGTGGGCACGTGGAACCCAAGGGCTGGATGCGATCTTTGCCCTGACTGAGCAAAAGGCCTGATGGAGACGAACCAAAAGCGAGGTTGGTGTCGGGCTGGACCCCTGAGGAATCGGAAACGGCTTGTTCGGCTGCTTGGTGGACTAAGCTGGTTTGGCGAGTGTCGGGTGCTAGGCCTGCACGATGGTGCCCATTCAAACTCGGGGAGGGTGAGATGGCGGCGAAGAGAGTGACTCTGGGGCTGGCGGTGGCGTTGGTCATGGCCGTGGCGCTTCCGTCTTTGAAAGGGCAGACGTACTACGTCGCGAGTGTTTCAGGACGGGTCGAAGTCTTCGGGGATCGATGGGACGGTTCGGTGCCCCTCCGCCTCGGCATGAAACTTCTGCCCACCGACAGCATCCGTACGGGCGCGAACGCCTACGTTCTCCTTCTGACGGCGGACGGTGTGCCCGAGACAGTGTGCGCGAATTGCAAGGGTGCGGTGAAGGACTGCGTGGTGGGAGAAAAACGCAAATCTCGCAAATGGGGTTTGTGGCCGGGTATTGTCAATGCTTTGCGGAGGTTGGTGGCGTCCTCGAGTTCCACCGTGGAGCTTGTCTCTGCGTCGGTGAGGGGACGTGCAGGCGAAGAGGGGCCCAAGCTGGTCCTGCTGCAGCCTCGAAACTCCGCGGTCGAGGGTCCGCCGGTGAGGCTGAAGTGGGAAGCTTCGCCAGATCCCGAGAGCCTGTTCACGGTTTCCGTGTTCGAGGGGACGAGAAAGATTTGGGTGACAGAGACGGACTCCACCGAATGCGTCTTGCCGCAAGATTTGCTGAAACCGGGAGCGGTCTACTTCTGGATGGTGCGCGCCGGGTTTGAAGACACAATTCTCGAGAAATCGGCATCCTTCCGGGTGCTGCCGGAGGATTCCCTCCGACTGCTCCAGGACGCCCTGGCATCGGTTCTGTCGGATTCGCTCGGCGCTGGAGCGGATCCGTACGTCAAAGCTCTCCTCTTGGCGGCGTTCGGTCTCTACAACGACGCCTTTGCGACGGTGGAGCCGCTGTACGTGAGCGGGGATTCCTTGGCCCGCGGGGCGAGTAGGGACCTTGTGCTCGGGTTGCTGGGCAAGATGGGTGTTGCCCCGGACGAGATAGCTGCCTTCGGTATTGCTCGGTGAGTCGGGATTGGGGATTCTTCCCGCGGCGGTGGAGGGCACGCATGGGTAGAGCGACGATTACCTCCGTCCTGTTCTTCACGGTTGCGGCGCACGTCGTCGCAGCGGTAGCAGGGGGCTCTACGGAGCGCTGGGTTTTGCCAGCGCGATCTGCCGGTATGGGGGGACGCTGGCTGACCCTCACCGGCGACGAGCAGGTCTACTTCAGAAACCCTGCTGCGCTGGCGTTCATGAACCCCGCAGACGTGCAGCGCCACGAGTTGATCGACTTCCAGATCGGGCTGGACGACGTTTCTCGCAAACTCTACCGCTTTTACCACAAGCGGCAACGGGACTTGACGGCGGCCGTCGAGACCGGGAACGTATCGGCTGAGCTGAGTTCCGAACTACCGGCCTACGTGGACAAGAACTTGACCACCGTGGCCAAATCCTGCTTTCTGCAAGCGCTGCGTAGAGGCTTCGCCTTCAGCCTGCTGGCAAGATTTGACCGCACTGTCGATCTGAAGGCCGTGAGCGGGGTTCCCGTGCTGTACGGGAGCGACGCGGGCGCGCTAGTCGTGACGGTCGCCTATGCCCGCACTCTCAGCTTCGCGTTGCCCGGTGTCCGGACTGCGATCGGATTTCTCTGGAGTTATTCGTATTCGCGTCAAGTCTCGGGACAGATCGACGACGGCGTGTCCTTTCGACGACACGCCCTCCCGAACACAAACACCAAAGTGTTTGCTCATTCGGAGCCTATCCAGGGCACGTGGGCGGACGTGAGCCTTCATGTTCAGGCGTCGAACGGTCTGTTCGCCGCGTTGGCTCTACGGAATGTCGTGGGATGGCACGAGCGGCTACCCGCTCCCTTGGTGTTCGATCTTGGTGTCGGCGGGTATTTGCCCTTGCGCCAGCGCTACGGGAAACTGAGCGCTGCCGCCGAGGTGTGGAATGTGAACGGAGCGGCGGGTGTGCCGGCGTCGAGCCTACATTTGGGCGTCGAGTGGGTTCGTGGACCCATACGGGTACGCGTGGGTGCATTTGACTCGTCTCTCACGTTTGGTCTAGGGTTGCACACTTACCCTCTGAGCATCGACTGGGCAATGGTGGATTCTCGCGAGATCTTCCCCTGGCTTCGTCCTCGTCGGCTGGTGCACGTGCTGCACGTTCGAATCTAGCCGCACCAAGGGCAAGAGGTAGGCGTTCGGACGCTCAAGAACCGCTCGCGGTCATCTTGATCCCTGAGGGTTTCCTCCGAGAGTGAAGGAGGTTGACGGTGAAACCTCACCAGGCTAGCGTGGCCAGTGCGCGGGTTGCCTTCATGGCTACTTTGCTGGTCGTTGCGACTGTGAACGCCCAGCACATCAACGAGCTCCGCTTTGATCCGACGTTCTGGCCTGGCAACGCCACGGACGTAGCTTGGCCCGCAATCAGTATCGGCCACATGGGTGCGGCGCCTGCACTGCGCGCCAACCCGGCGACGGCAGTGGTGACTGCCGAGCAGTACACCGAAGTGGGCAGGCAGTCCCGCTGGTGGTTGGGACGGACTGCCTCTTTCACTCACGCCTTTTCCGGGCTTCGGATGTCATGGGGGTTCGACTTGGTGGCCGAGAGAGGGTTGCACCCGTTGCGAGTTGGATTGCTACCCCAACGCAGTTTCTGTGCCACCTTGGCCGGGGCTTTGAATCTTGGACTGTCGAGCGGGATTGGGTTTGGCCTGACGAGCTTGTACGATGCTTCAATCGGACATCCTGATCTTCGCCTGTCGCTCGGCCTTGTAGTGCGCAAGTCCTGGATGCGCTTCGGGGCGTCCGCGCTGAACGTGGGCAGGTGGACAAGCGGCTGGTGGCCCCGGAAGCCACCTCGGTTGTTTCTACTGGGCTCGATGGCGGACGTTAACAGGTGGCTGAGTGTGGGAGGCGAGATACGGCTATTGTGGCAGGACAAGCCAGCTCCCGCGATGGACAAGCCTTGGTCTCCGCTATCCCGTAGGCTCAAGTGGGTCAGTGGTGCAGAGTACGCGATCGGCGCAGTCCTCAGACCGGCTCGGATGCTGGAGGTTGGCTTCAGGTTCGACGCAGATTCGAAGTTCCTTGCGACTGGGGTGAAGGCGAGAGTATCAGACCTGGAACTCACCTTTTCCCTCGGGAAGAATCTCTCGAAGACCGATGCCCTCGAGGACGTGTGGGGCGTGCCGCGCAGGACAAATCAGATCGTTTGGGCGGTGTCTTTGGTGCACCGCTACGGCTTGCCGCGTCGGCAGAGGTGGGCGAACGTTTACACGAACAGAGCGCGAAAGCTAATGGACAAAGGACTATTGGCCGACGCTCGTGCCAGCTTGGACAGGGCTTTGGGATTCGTGCCAAACGACTCAGTTGCCCTCACTCTGCGAAGGGAACTCGCGATTCTTGACTCGCTGTACGCCGTCGGCCCCGGTAGGAGTAGGACTGCACGCCTCGGGGCAAGAGGGGTATTCACGCGTGAAGAGATTCAGCGGGCGATGCGCTTGCGCGACGCTGCGCGAAAGGCGTATCTCGACTCGCTTCGGGCGAAGCCTGGCTCGGAGTTTTCAAAGACTGCTCTGAATTGGTCAGCAAGGCCAGTGAATTTGGGCCCGGCTGTGAATTCCCTGTGGGACGACTTCAGCCCCACGCTTACCGTAGATGGTAGGCGTCTCTATTTCACATCGAACCGACTGGGAGGAGTGGGGGTTCGCAACAGAATCGATGGCACAGCGGTGGGGAGCGAAGATTTCTACGAGGCCGTGCGTGATTTTGCCGGTTGGAGAGAAGCACGCAATTTGGGTTCTCCAATCAACACTCTGGAGAGCGAAGGGGCGCCTTGCATCTCGGCAGACGGTCAGCGAATCTACTTCACCAAATGTTTCGCTCCAGATGGTTACGGGCACTGCGACATTTATGCGGCAGAGTTGCGGGGGAAAGAATGGTCAAAGCCTATGAATGTGGGCCCTGGCGTGAATACGCCACTCTGGGAAGCTCATCCCTCGATCTCGTCCGACGGCAGGACCCTCTATTTCGCACGCGAGGACACGGGGGGCTTAGACATATGGGTGTCTACCTGGACGGATACCGGGTGGTCCGAGGCGGAGCGACTGGGTCCAGAAGTGAATACTCCTTTCAATGAGGTCTCGCC
>CAYXFI010000106.1:0-10529 GCA_964464205.1 uncultured Cytophagia bacterium | reverse complement strand
GGTCGGAAGGTTCGGGAAGACAGTCGAGCGAGGTCGAGGCGGGTCGGCAAGGGTCGGGTTCAGCTCCAGCGGAAAGGGGGGACTCACGCGGGGCAGGCCGTTGCACACCGAGACGGCCCTCCTCTGCAGCAAACCAGTGGAGAAAGAGCCCTAGAACCGCAGCGACGCAGGGAACGCAGAGCTTGCCGCAGAGGAACTGAGCCGGGTTTCCGTCGCGCTGTTTGTGCTGGTACGGAGGGACCAAAGCTAGAGTAGGCGACGAGCGCACGTCCGCGATCATGCGGAATTCGTCCGTTCATCGAAGTCGAGAGAACGGAGTGAAGCTTCCTGCTTCACCCGGCCTAGCCGCTCAAGCTGAGAGAATCTGTTCTGATCTCCGCGGAATTCTCTGCGACCGCTGCGCCCTCCGGTCGGTCACGGTTCGTTGGGGAGGTGAACTGTGCGCATCGTACGGCCGGCGCACGGGAACGGCGAGGACGAACCGTCGAGAGCTACAAGTCCGGGGAGCGTGTGAAAAGCTGGCTGTCCGAAACCGCGGAGGCACGGAGGCCACAGAGATTTCACAGAGCGGGGAGAGGACGACGGTGCTGGCACCGCTCCCCCAAACACACACAGCCCGGTCGGGACACGCGCACAGATCTGGGCCTAACTTTTGTGTTTCCCCGGACTTGCCGTATTCCCGCGCGTTGGACCAAGTTCCACGCGAGCAAGGTGCCCTCGGAGGCGTCGGCTTTCCCACCCCTCTGCGTCACATCCTCGGTGCACTCTGCGTCTCGGTGGTTTTTCCACAGCCCTTGCAGAGCCAATGAGGCGCTACCCTCCGGCCACTCGAGATCCGATGGGCCCCTGCGGGAGCCAATCCCTCTCGGTGAGCATTTTCCAAGCCGACAATCGAACGCCTTCGGCCAGCCTCATCCGGCGGTCGGCCGTTTTCCCGCTTTCCGACGAGAAATCTTGATCTTCTCTTCGCAGTCGGGAAAACGTCAACCCTGGAGGGCGGAAACCAGACGCCGTCCACCTGTCAGGGACGATACTCGGTCCCCGCCTCACGGCGAAGCTCCCATCTCCGCCAGCCGCTGAAGGATCTGGTGGAGTTTCTCCATCCTTTGACCGTACCCCGCCCAGTCTCCAACGCGCAGGCGATCCATTGCCTCCTCGTACAGCCGCAAGGCCTCGCTGGCGAGCTCCTCGGTCGTACCCACCGGGACAACGGTCTCCGTAGGCGCCGCACTAGGCCCAGGCCCTTCCTCCGGCGGTTTGCCACCCAGCACGACGTTCAGGGCATCTTCCAGCGTCTCGCGCATTACGATCCGGTTCCCCGAAGCCACCACCACGCGTTTCAACTCGGGTAGCTCGCCGGTCTCGGCGCGCAAGTAGATCGGCTCGACGTACAGCAGGTCGTCGTCGATGGGAATCGCCAGCAGGTTCCCTCGGATCACCTGCGACCCCCGCTGACTCCACAGGGTCAGCAGCCGCGAAATGTCCGGATCCTGGTCAATGCGGGCCTCGATCTGCCGCGGCCCGAACACGAGCTGTTGTTTCGGAAGCAGAAAAGCCACCATTTGACCGTAGTAGGGCGGATCGCACCGGGCCGCGAGCCAGGCAATCATGTTGTCCTTCTGTTTGGGCGTGAAGGGCAGCATGAGGATGTATTCCGGCTCCTCCTCGCCCGGTAACTGCATGACAACGTAGTAGGGTTCCATCAGTTGCTCGGTACCGGCGTAAAGTTCCCTGGGAATCTCCCACACATCTTCGCGATTGTAGAAGACCTGAGGATCCTGCATGTGGTAGGTGGCGTACAGCCTGGCCTGCGTGTAGAAAAGCCCCACCGGGTAGCGGAGGTGCCGGCGCAGATCCTCCGGCATTTCCGATAGCGGCTTGAAGAGACCTGGAAAGATCTCGCCCAGGCAACGCACAATGGGATCCTCGGGCTCCGCCACGAAGAACGAAACATCGCCGTTGTAGGCGTCCACCACCACCTTCACGCTGTTCCGGATGTAGTTGAAGGAATCTCCGTAACGCTCGGAGTAGGGGAAACGATCGGTCGTCGTGTAACCATCCTCGAGCCACACGATACGACCCTGGAACAGCACGGGATACGGGTCCCCTTCGAAACGCAGGAAGGGCGCGATCGTGCGCATCCGCTCACCGATTTCGCGCCGGTACATGATGCGGCTTTCCGGCGTGAGGTAGCCCGTGAGTAGTAGTTTGCTGCTACCGAACTTGTAGGCGAAAGCCAACCGCCGGAGCCAGGGACTGATGGGCACACCGCCGCTGCCCTCGTACGAGGTGAACTGGTTCCTCTCGCCTACGGGATAGTCGAATTCCTCCGTCGCCGTCCGGACGAGCACGTACTCCGTAGTCTCTTCCCCGTAGTAGATCGCCGGCCGCAGAAAAGCTAAGTCGACCTCCACCTTCGGGGGAATGTCCTTGATGAAGAAGTGGGGCAAGCCCTCTGGACTCACCCGATTCACCGGACTCATGCACAGGCCGTAGCCGTGAGTGTACTTGAGGTGAATGTTGACCCAGGTGCGAGCCTGCGAAGGAATCTGATCGTAGTTCAGTTCGCGCGCCGAGAGCATGACCTGCTGGTAATAGCGTCCCAGGCGGTACCGGTCCACATCGATATCGTGGAAGTCGTAGTAGAGCCGAATCTCCTGGAGCTGGCTGTACGTGGCGTGCAGAGGCCGCCAGTCCCAGAGCCGCACGTTCCGAATGGTCGCTTCGTACTTTCCGAGCTCGTCGAGCGTCAGCTTGCCCGAGGGCACGAAGCTGCGTTCCTGAATCTTGTCCAGGTCGTAGGCGAGGCGGGTGAAGCGAATGTTGTGTTTGATGTACGGCCGTTCTTTGTCCAGCTCGTTCGGTTCCACCACGAACTTCTGGACCAGGCCTGGATACACACCGGCGATGAGGATCAGCGAAACGATGAAGGCCGCCGCGCTGAGGACCACCAGTTTCCAACCGCGCCGCAGACTCGCGAGAAGCATGGCCAGAGCCGCCACCGCCGTGATGACCAGAAGGATCCAGTATGCGGGGAGTTTGGCGTGCAGGTCGGTGTAGCCCGCACCGAAGACTGCTCCACTGGTGGAGAACAGCAGATCAAACCGCTGCAGCCAGAACCGCCACGACACCAATAGCAGAATCGCCGCTCCCAAAATTGAAAGATGAGTTTTGGGGCCTGCCCGAAGCTCCCGAATGCGCGAGAAGAAACTGCCCCCCAGGAAGTAGATGACGCCGCTCAGCCCCAGCGCAAGCGCCAGCAGCCACAGCAACCAGGTGTTCACTAGCATGTAGATCGGGTACTGGAATACGTAGAAACCGACGTCCCGGCCGAAGATCGGGTCATCCACACCAAAAGGCTGGCGGTGCAGGTACATCAGCACGTCCAGCCAGCGGGCGGTAACCACGCCGCCGAAGATCAGCCCAAGCACCACGGACCCTGTGGCAACCAGTAGCTTCTGGATCTTCTGGAGCGTGGGGAAGGAGATCCGAATGTCGTCCACTGCCAGGACGATCTCCTTAGGGGCCAGCCGCAGGGCGAGCAGCCCGTTCAGGAAGAGGAACACCGCGGAAACCAGAAAGCCGACACCGAACAAGGCCACCCGTGTGTACAGGCGTTTGAGAAAAACCTGCAGGTAGCCCAGGTGATCGAACCAGAGCACATCGAGGTAAAGATCTACGAAGCTGCGTAAGAAGATGATCAGCAAAATGATCCCGCCGAAAAGGAGCACACCAATCGTTCGTGCTCGACTCATGTTTGTCCTCCAGATGTAGCTTGCGGCGCTTTTCGGGCGGCGGTACTACACCGTGCGCCGAACTCCCGCGACGCAGCGGGCATTCTGCCGATCCTCTTGCCCGTCCGCCCGAATTTCCACTCCTCCGCAGAGACGGTTTCAGCGAGGCGACGCCACAACGGCAAAAGCCCCCACGACGCAAAGATGGGGGCTCTACTCCGTCACTCCTGCGCAATTCGGGTGCGCCCTTCTCTCCTCAGTCGGCGCCGCCGCTTTCTCCGGTTCACCCCCCGGACGCCAACGCCCACTGCGAAGACCTCCCCTCGGCCGAGCGCGAAGGAACTGCGCGCGTCAGTCAAGCCAGTAGAGGATTCGTCCGCAACCTTCGCAGGTGATCACTTCCTGGTCCTTGCGCCCTCGAGCCGCCAGCGAAGTGGGCAGCTTCATGAAACAGCCGAGACACTTATTGTCCTTCACCGGCACGATGGCCCGTTTGTACCGCGCGCGAAGTCTCTCGTAGGTCGAGAGGAGCGGTGGATTGATCTTGCTGGCCAGCTCCTGTCGGGCTTTCACCAAGTCTTCCTTTCCGGGGACCTCGAAGCCCAGCGCCTTCACATCCTCCACTTCTCTCAGCATGCAGTCCAGGTCCTGCAACGCCACCAACATTTCGAGCTGGTTCTTCAGCATCAGCGCTCTCCCACCACGACGTCAATGAATTCCTGGAACGTGTTCACCTCCATCAACTTCTTGCAGTTCTCGTCCTCGCTCAGGAACTCCACCAGTTTGCCCAGCACGGGCAGATACTTGTTGGACTGGTCCTGAGGTGGAGCGAGGACGAGGAAAAAGAGGTAGACCGGTTTCCCGTCCATCGAATTGTACTCGATGCCCTGGCGCGAGCGACCGAAGGCGATCATCACGTCGGGAGCAGCGATGGTGCGACCGTGCGGGATGGCGACTCCCTTGCCGATCCCGGTGCTTCCCAGGGCCTCGCGCTTGTGCAGCATTTCCAGCACGATGCCCCGGTTGCGGATCACCCGCTCCCTTACGAAGAGATCCACAAGCTCCGCCAGTGCTTCGTCTTTGGTCTTCGCCTTCATTTCCGGGAGAAACAATCCCTCCCGAAAGTACAACGCCAGCTCGCTCCGTTCCATTCGTTTTCCCTCCACGGCTCAATCAGCTCCTTCGCTGGCGTATTCGTCGATCAGGTCCCGTACGGCTGGAACGAGATACACCTGGTCCGCCCCAAGCTGCGCCAGCTCACGAGCCAGAATCCGCACCTGACGCAAGACGGGCGCCTTCTCATTCAGGTAGATGCGCCTTTCCGTGCCGATCCGGCAAAGGCCCCCCTCGAAGTCACCCTTGTCGCGCCGAACTTCCACCCCCAACCGCTGCGCGCACTCTTCCAGTTCCCGCAGGAGATCTTCCGCTTCCATGGTCTACAGGTACTGTTTCATTCCGCGCCGACGCATGGTCTCCACAAGCTCCCGGACGTCCTGCGCCCGATCCCGGCGGCAAATCAGCAGGGCGTCGCCCGCATCCACAACGACCAGATCCTCCACACCCAGCGTCGCGATCAGCCGGTGCGGCGAATCGATCAGGCACCCACGCGTGTCCAGAGCCACCACCTCTCCGCTGATGGCGTTCTCGTCGTCGTCCTTCTCGCTGATCTTGTAGATCTCTTCCCAACTGCCCAGATCGTTCCAGCGGAAGGTGGCGCGCAGAACGATCACCCGCTGGGCCCGCTCCATCACGCCGTAGTCGATGCTGATGCTACGGATCTGACAGTACACGCGCCGGACTGTCTCCTCTTCGTCCGGCGTCCCAAGCTTCGAGTCGATCTCGAGCAATCCCTCGTACAGCTCCGGCAGGTGTTCTTCGATCTGTCCCAGGATCGTTTCGGCTTTCCAGATGAAAATGCCGCTATTCCAGAGGAAGTCGCCGCTCTCCAGAAAGCGCTTGGCCACCTCGAGGGTGGGCTTCTCGGCGAAGGTGCGCACCCAGTAGGCCTCGCCATCGCCCTCGATGGGCTCGCCGAACTGGATGTATCCGTAGCCCGTGGAGGGGTACGTGGGCTGCACCCCGAGGGTTACGAGCGCCTCATGATCGCGGGCCAGTTTCTCCGCTTTGCGGAGCAGACGCTGAAACTCCGGCTCGTCCTGAATGAGATGATCGGCTGGGAGCACAACCATCACGGCGTCAGGATCGCGACGCCGCACGTGAAGGGCCGCGAGACCAATGCACGGGGCCGTATTCTTGCCCTTCGGTTCTACCAGGATGTTCTCCGGCGGTATCTGGTCCAGTTGCTTTCGAATTGCATCGGCCTGGACCCTGGTGGAAACCACGAAGACGTCCTCCGGCTTCACGAGGTCACCGAGCCGGTCAATGGTATTCTGAAGCATCGAGCGTTCGTTCACCAGGTTCAAAAGCTGCTTGGGCCACGCTTCCCGGCTCCTCGGCCAGAACCGCGTGCCCGCACCCCCAGCCATGATCACAGCGTACATGGACATTCACCCTCCTTCGCTGAGCCTTCGACGGAACCAGTCCACACCACTGCGAAACGGGAAACAACCGAGACGAATTTTTCTGGGAGAAAACTGCTGGAAAAAACACTGGGTTGGAAGCCAAGTACTTGGCGCGCAGAGTGAGAAGGGAACTTGGGCGGTGAGACAACGAAGGATCCCGACAACGAGCTCTCCTTCGCGGAATTTGTCACCACAGGCTCCGTGGCCCGGGGTTGCGCCGACGTGGGTGATCCGGCTCCCCGAGCCAAGCCAATGTACAAAACTCGGGCCGGGGAATCAAGATCCATCTCGCTGTTTGCGGGTGCCGACCCGAGACTTCGCAGTGGGAGCGAGAATGGAAAAGGCGCGCCCGGCGACGCGCCTACGATCATCTTTCGTCTGTGCCCACAAGTTCTTGACCCCGGTTCAGCTGCTTTCCAAGACTTCTTCCAATCGTCTAACGATGTGTTCCTTCGGCACCGCCCCGACGATCTGGTCCACCACTCGCCCGCCTTTGAAGATCAGCAGGGTCGGGATGCTACGGATGCCGTACTTCATCGCGGTGAGACGATTGTGATCTACATCCAGCTTGCCCACCTTGACACGTCCAGCGTATTCCCGCGCGATCGCTTCCACGTGGGGGGCAATGAGCTTGCACGGCCCGCACCACACCGCCCACATGTCCACCAGCACGGGCACGTCGGATTGCAGCACCTCCTGGTCGAAGTTCTGGTCCGTCAGTTCCACGATGTTCTCAGCCATGCACGACCTCCGGTTTTCGAGTTACCCCTCCAGTACCTACCCTGTCACACGATCCCCAATCGAAAGCGATTCGCGTTTGGATTTCAACCATGCTCATCCGCTCGCAGTTCCCGCAGGCTGACAGTGCAACCCCGGCAGCTTTTCCGAGCCAACTCGGCGGCCCGCGTGAGGGGTCCGCGTTCGCTTCGCAAAAGTGCCAGAAGTCACTAGCGGGCCTACGAAAGCGCCCGGCAGCCTACCCCGGCGCATGGAACGCCCAGCACGTTGCCTCAGAGATGTGTCCCGGTTCATCGGACACCGGCGAGTGAGCCGGTCCGCCAGGGAAACTCCTGCGAGAAAATGGTGGTGCCAGTCCCCGTCAGACTGCTCTGCAGCCCCCGCACCGCACGGAGTAGGGGACCCCACCGTTGCGTTCGTCCCCGCGCCCAGAGTCCCGGCGACAGCCCGGGCTCGGCTTCGCGAGCATTCGTTCTTCGGGAAGCCCCCGGACGCGCTGGCGGTGCCGTCGCCATCGTAGCCGAAAAGACCGAGCCCATGTCGCTCGCCCCGACCTGTCCGCCAGGTTCTCGCCCCCGTCCCGCCGAACCACCGGCAGCCGCACGGCGCCGAGATCTCTACCGATCAGCCGGGATGAATCCGTGGTAGCGCCCCATCCAGTAGGCCATCAGGAAATCCACTCCACCGACTTCGAATCGGTTCGGGCTGTGTCGTTCGATCACGCACAGCGACGGTCCCTGCCAGCCGACTTCCGGCATTTGACTCCAGAACAGGCCCGCTGGGGTAGACACCCACACGCCTTCCACCTCCGGCGAGGTGAACACTCCCCGGCCAAGGGGGATCGGCAAACCCTCGTTCGCGAGTAGCCAGGTTTCACCGCCATTTCGGGTGACCCAGACCCCCTCGTCGTTGCCTGCATACACCGTGCCGGCCTCACGGTAGTCCACAGCCACCGAGTGAATGGGCCGGTCGAACGCGAAGCGCCAGTGGACCGTCTTCCACGTGCGCCCGCCGTCAGTGCTCTTCAGCACGCCGAACTCGTTGCTCGCCGCGTACACGGTGAAAGGCTCGTGCGGGTCCGGCGCAAGACACAGGAGGCGAAGGAACAGGGGTTCCAGTTTCGCCACCTGTTTCCAGGGCCGGTCCCCCTCGCGCACGAAGATCAGATTCTCGGAAGCCGCCACCAGGGTGGGCACGGGAGCGTGGAGCGCCGCCACCAGCAGATGCTGCCGCGATGTGAGGCCGGCCGAGATGTCGAGCCAGGTCTGTCCCTCGTCCAGACTTTCGTACACGCCTTCGTCGGTCACAGCGTACCACCGCAGTGGGTCCTTGGGATCGCACAGAACTTGCCGAACCTCGCGGGAACCAAGGCCCCGGCTCGACGGAGCCCAGTTCAACCCGCCATCTTCACTCCTGTACACCCCCTGATCGGTGGCAGCCAGCAGGATGCGCATCCGCCGCCGGGAAAACACCGCCATTCGAGGCACGGCGTGCCCAAATCCGCGGGTCACGTTCTCCCAGGTTTCCCCACCATCGAGCGTGCGGTACACCTGACCGGCGTCGGTTGTGGCGACAGCCACCAGCGGATCTTCGGGGGCGAAATCCAGACTGACCACAGTCTCGGCCAACCAGCCGTCCAGGCGCTTGCCGTCGTTTTTCCACTCGTACTCATTGTCCAGCGGTCGAACGTTGATTGGCAACGCCCGGCCCCGTTCCGCCTGCCAGCGGGGATCCAGACTCAGCATGACCGGACGAACCACCCTGTCCGTGGGGAACAACTGGAGCGTGCGCACCCCGCGCTCGGCCGCTGAAGTGTCGGCGAACAGGGCCGCGTACACGAAATCGAAGAACGTGTTGCCGTCATCGTGGAAGAACTCGTACAGATTCGACACAAGCTCCTTGTAATTGCGCACAAGCACCGGATCCTTCTCAAGCCGACACAGGTTGTAGAGGGACTCGAGATACATGCACGCATCCGAAGCGCTCACGCCGGGATTCTCGGGCACGACCGGGTACTCGATGACCTTGCGGAATTCGTACTTCTCGACCAGCCGCTCGTATTCCCGCTGGAAACGCTTGTCGCCGGTCACATGGTAGGCGATCTTCATGGCGGCGAGCGGAAGCACGTGCAACGTCTGACGGATGCGCCCCCGGGGGAGTTTGCCAAAGTGCTCCTCTTCCAGCTCCCAGCGACCCCACTCCGTCACTTCCCCGTCCACGTCGACGATTCGCATCCCATGCTCGACTATGCGCGTGGCCAAAGCCCGGACCTCGTCGCGAATTTGCGCTCTTTGTGCTGCGTCCGCCGCGAGATCGTAGTACAGAGCGTAGCCGAAGAACACACCGTTGTAGTTGTCCACGCTCACGTCGCCGCGCCAGCGGTAGTCCTGGTACGGCGGCACCCCCTGGTGCCATTCATCCTGATGCGGCTCATGAAACCTCTCCTCGTAAGAAGGTCCGTGCCCCTTCACGTAGCCGCGGGCCAGCAACCCTGGCACGCCGGTCATGTGGTGCAGTCGGTAGAGGGCGTCGAGGATGAGCTGACCGTGCTCCCGCACAGCCGTGTCGCCGGTGACCGCGTACCAGAAGGCGACGCCGCCCAGGTACCTGCCCGTCCAGCAAGCCGCGTGGGCCACGTCGCAAATCCCCCGCGTGCTGAAATCCACTTCGCCTCCGGGGAGTAGTTCCACGTGGCTGGTGAACAGCCCATCGATGAGATGCCGCTGGAGGAGATTCTCGTAGAAAAAGCGAGCCTTTTCCGAGAGGGGCATCCGCTCGCCTGTCGGCTGCGCAGCATTCGAGACCGGTGCAACGAAAAGAACGGCACACGTCACGATCCACCCGGCTCGGGTCATGATGGCCTCCGCTGTTCGTTCGTCCCCAGCGCTCCGGACGGGATTCGCCATCACAGTAGAACCGCAACCAGAGTTTGCATCGCCGCGTCGAGAAATGTATCTTTCCCGCAACCGGACAACGCGCGAGAATCTACGAACTGGACGCTTGCCGCGCAAGCCACAGCGATCTTCACAACCTTCCCAAGCGTGGAGCCGACGATGGGCACGATAGACGTCGCCATCCTGATCCTGTATCTGTTAGGTGTGCTGGGTATCGGGTTCGCGCTCCGGCGCCGGGCCGGCCAAGACCTGGACAGCTATTTCCTCGGCGGGCGCAACATTCGCTGGTGGGCATTGGGGCTCTCGGGCATGGCCTCCAACCTCGACGTCACCGGCACCATGGTCATCATCTCGTTCTTCTACATCATCGGGATCAAAGGATTCCTGGTGGCCATCCGCGGAGGCCTGGTGCTCATCATGCCCTTCTTGATGATCTTCATGGGGAAATGGCTGCGCCGTTCGCAGGTGATGACCAACGCCGAGTGGATGATCCTCCGCTTCGGCGACGGCCCCGACGGCCGGGCGGCTCGACTCCTGAGCGCCATCTCCACCATCGTCGGTACCGTGGGGATGGTGGGCTACTTCGCCGTGGGCCCGGGCAAGTTCCTGTCCACATTCCTACCTCTTCCCCCGAAGGTCTG
>CAYXFI010000105.1:0-10890 GCA_964464205.1 uncultured Cytophagia bacterium | reverse complement strand
CGGTTTCTGGTGTGCTGGTCCGGGAGGTACGAACCTGATTCCTACGCCATTCATCAGGCGCAGATTCGACAAAGTGACGTAGCAAAACTAGGAACTGCCCGGGCATGCCCAAACCGACGGACCTCAAAGACCCGACATTTCAGGCCTACGAGCGGTACAGAGAAATCATTCCGGAATTTGAATCTTTCCTGGCCGCCCTCGAGCGGCCAATTCCCGCGCACATCCGCGTGAACACCCTCAAAACGACTCCGGAAGCGCTCAGGCGTCGGCTGGAGAAGCTCGGTGCCCGCATCGTGGAGGAGCCGCTCAACCCACTCGTGTGGCGTGTCTACGGCCTGGACACCGTGGGGCGGCAGGTGGAATACCACCTGGGACTGTACCACCCCCAGGGGCTCACGTCCACTTTCCCGGTGCTCGAACTCGATCCGCAGGACGGAGAACTGGTGCTGGACATGTGTGCGTCGCCTGGGGGGAAAACCTCACAGATGGCCGCCCAGATGCAGAACGGCGGGCACATCGTCGCGAATGACGTGACGGTGGAGCGCGTGGGCCTCCTGAAGAGCAATCTCGAGCGTCTCGGCGTCCTCAACACCTCCACCCGCGTGGGCCCGGCACAGGCGATCCCGAAGGACTTCCAATTCGATCGCGTTCTCCTCGACGCCCCGTGCAGTGGTCTCGGGGCCTGGCGGCGTGGGCTGCCACCTCCCCTGGGACGTTTCCCAAATCAAGTCGAGCGACTGAGCCGAATTCAACAACAGCTCATCCTCCGTGGCTTTGACCTGCTGAAGCCAGGGGGCGTGATGGTTTACTCCACTTGCACGTTCGCCCCGGAGGAAAACGAGCGGGTGGTCCATTTCCTGCTCTCGAAGCGTCCCGGCGCAAGAATTCTGCCAGTTCACCTGCCAGCCGGCCTCCAGGGCCTCACCCAGTGGCAGGACGAAGTTTACCACCCGGACCTGAGCCAAACACGACGGTACTACCCGCATGAGATCGACTCGTGGGGCTTCTACCTCGCTAAGATTGGCAAATCCTGAAGAACGAGCCGCCATTCTCAGCGCGTTCGAACGGCGATTCGGCTTACCCAGCGATGCGTTCGAACCGTACGACCTCCTCATCCGCGGGCGGAACGTCTGGGTCGTGCGGCGCTCCCCTCATCTGCCCGTGGCCCTACAGCTCGAGCCGGAAACTGTGGGACTGCGTCTCGCCCGGTACACGAACCTCGGCCTGAAACCCAGCACCTTCGCCCTGCAGATTTTCGGGCGTAGCGCCTCGCGCAACGTGGCCCGCGTGTCGTACGAAGAGGCAGTCCGCTTTCTTCGAGGCGAAGAGATCCACAGGACTTTTGACGTGGAGCCAGGCTACGTGATCGTGCAACTGGAAGACACACCGCTTGGCTGTGGTCTTTACAAGGGAACCGGCGTGCTCATGTCCCTCGTGCCCAAGAAGATCCGCCTCGACGCCCCTCGAACGCCCGCTCCGTAGTCGACTAGCATGGCCCGCTCCTGCGGGACACCCCCGCGTCTTCTGACGATCCTCCGCCGCCGTTGCTTGCGTGACTCACCGCGCAATCCAGATGAGGAGCGCGCTCAGCGTGACGGCGCTCAATGCCGTGGACAGGAGCACCGCGGTACTCGCCAGCGAAGCATTGGCGCGGAACTTGGCCGAGAGAATCACCGAGTAGACGGCCGAAGGCATCCCCGTCTGTAGCAGAAGAACCCTGAAGGCCAGATCCGAGAACCCGAGCCCCTGGAGCAAGAACGAGCCCACCAATGGTGCCAGCAAGAGACGGAGTGCACTCGCCACTGCGGCCGGGGCCCTTCCCCCGGCAAGCGGCGTATCACTGAGCTGAATACCGAGAATCACGGTGTTCACGGGGATCGCCGCATCGCCGAGCAGCTCCACCGGCTTCAGCAGAAACTCCGGCAGCTGCACACCAAACTGCCCGAACACGAAGGCCAGAGCGATCGCGTACACCCCCGGCAGAGCGAACACCTGACCGAGGGCTTCCCGTGCGGGCAAGTGGGCGCGCGCCGCGACGAAGACTCCAGCGGTGTTGGTGATCAACACGTGCGCCACCACAAGCACGATGGCGAACGCCAGACCTTCCTCTCCGAACGCGAACAGCACGATGGGCAACCCCATGTTCCCCGCGTTGAAGAGAGAGCTCGCCAGCAGAAATGCGGCCCTTTCCTCAGATCCCAGGCGCAAGAAGCCCTGGATCACGTAGGCGACCAGGTAGATGACGACCACAATCAGCAAAGCGTAGAGCCCGATGCGACCCATCGTGGTGAGGGTCATGCGACTGATGTACAGTCGGTGGAACACCAGGCTGGGAGTGAGCACGTAGATCGCCAGATTCGAAAGAGTGGGAACGTCGAAGGAAGCCTTCCTTCCAGCCAGGTAGCCAGAGCCGAGGATCAGGAAGGTCGGGACGATCACACGCAGGACAATCACGACGAATGACTCCAGCTCATTCCATCAGGGCATTCCGGCCGCAAGTGTTGCACCAGTCCACTGTTACCAAAGTCTCCCCCGCTTCAACGAGGGTTGCTGGCTTGAGAATGACGATGGCGTTTCGCCACATGGCCTGGGCCAGAAACTCTGGGTCGCCCGTACGAATCACTGCTACCATCCCAATGCCGGTCGAAGCGAGCCCGTCCGATTGCGGCAGATCTAACGGCCACGGGACACGTCTGGACGGTCGCGCACCGGGGCGAGCACGGACCAGCGACCGCTCTTTTCCTGAGGGAGGCTCGGTGCCGCTGCGACGTCGGACACCGACGGAACGGCCCCGAGCCGCAGAGCACATCCAGGAATCGACGGGAGTAGCCATCGCCGCATCCGCGCCCGCCACGGCCCACGCCGCATTTGTCCCCGGCCGACGCGTCCCAGTAGTGCCTCAACGGCTGATTCGCACTCGTCCCGCCCAAATCGAGTCAGCGCCGTCTGGCAGCTACGGGTCCGGCAACGGTGGTGGGGACGGAGGTACGCCCAGCAGTCTCATGCACGCGGCTCTTTCCCGCGCGCCATCGGCGGCTACTACCACGGGGCCAAGAAGGCCGAAACAGACAGAACGGGCCCGCTGTAGTCATCCGTCTCGCCCACAGCGCTGGGGAACTTCGCGTACAGGAATCCCGCTCTCGCGACCACCAGGAATCTCCGGCCGAAGAAGAACTCCACACCGGCTCCGAGGCTCGCACCGAATCCGGTTTCCCGGTGCCAGTGGGCGCAGGCTCGGTCCCGCGCATACCCGAGCAATAGCACGGCGCCATAGTCCGCAAACGGTGCGATCCAGCTCACGTCGCTGAGTTGATGACGGAAAGACAGGCCTACTGGCACGATGCGGACCCGCGAGACGCCCGAGCGCGGATCGGGTTGATACTGTTGCCACTGTTGTACGTAGGCGAGCAAATACAGGTCAGAGCTAAGGGTGGAACTGAAGGCGACCCCCCACAGGTGCCCGGTGCCCGGGAGGGGCTTGGGCGAAAGCGTACCTTCCGTGCCCAGCGCGGAAGGCTTCCACGCCCCAGCCTGAAGACCGAACAGGAACCGCGGTCGCTTCTTGGCGGCCCAGGCCGGGGTACCGAAGACGAGCGAAACTGCCAACAAAACCAAGGTGACCGAACGTAGAGCTCTCACTTCCTCCACATCCCCTGGTGCAACTGCGAAAGTCCGCCGGGGCCCGCGTAGCCGCCTTCGTCGCAGGACCCCGCTTTGAAAAGTCGCAGCGTAGCATGCCGCGCTCGCAACCCTGCGCTTGGTGCATCAGGACGGTGGGTACTCCAATCGCTCCCACCACTCCAGGTTCAGATCCGGGAAGAGCGCGTCGCGCTGGCGGCAATCTTCGTAGTACTGCCACTCGCCGGAGCCCGGCTCTTCGCCGCCAGCGATCTTCTCCGCGATGTCCGCGAGCCGATTGAAGGCCTCGTGATGTTCCTGGAATCGCATTTCCGCGTAGTCGCGCGCCGAGAATGTGCTGATCAGGAACTGCCAGTCGGAAGCCTGGAGCAGCAGTAGTTCGCGCGCGACCTGTTCCAGAACCGCCCTCAACCGGTCGTTCTCCCTCCAGGGCAACCCCTGGACCAACTCGATCATCCGGAGTTCGTTGTCGTAGATGTGGCGCCAGGTCCACGCCGTGTCCTCGTTCAGCCAGATGAAGTGGTATCCGCCCTCGCCCCAGCTCCCCTCCGGCAACGAGATCACATCGACTGGCTCGCGCCGATCCAGCTCCTCGGAACAGGTCGTCACCAGCACGGACCCATCGTCAATCATCTTCGCAAACACAAGCCTGAGAAAATGGGGTCCCTCGAACCACCAGTGTCCGAACAGCTCCGCGTCGAACGGGGCCACTAACACCCCTTTCCGCCCCGAGGAACGGAGGTGCTGGTCCAGCACTTCCTTCGCCAGCGACACGAAATGGGAAGAGTTTTCTTCCAGCCGTCCCCAGACGCGCTCCGGTTCGTACTCCAGCTTGTCCGCAAGGTCCGTCTTGGCGCTGGTCACCCGCCAGTAGCGATGTCCGCCCGGGAAGTGCTTCTTGTGGAAGTCCAGATACCAGCCGTCGCCCGGATAACCCCATTCGCCGGACCAAACCTGCAAGCCGGTCCGAGGATCACGCGTGAAGACCGCCACCGGCCGTTTCGCCTCGGGAGAAGAGCTCACCAGGTAGATCTCATACGGACTCTTCTCCACGTCCTCCTCACGCGGCCGGAACTCCCTTTCGTACTGAGCCCACAGGCGCTTCAGAGCCTCAAAACGCTGCACGTACACGCCAATCGCCTTGCCACCTTTCAGAGTGGCGGAGTCCACGAAGAAGTAGTCCAGATTGTTCTCGCTCAGGAACTCGTCTACCCCTTTGCGCAGGTAGGGCCGGGTACCAAGCCGCGATTCGACCGGCGGTTTCCACTCGTACCGCGGTCGGTAAGCGCATTCGGGGAGCCAAATGCCGCGGGGTTCGCGTCCGTAATGACGCTTGTGGGCGCGAATGGCCGCCTTCACCTGGGCCTGAATACTCACGTCCTGCGACAGCAGGGGGAAGTACCCGTGAGTGGCCCCGCAGGTCACGATGTCCAGGTATCCCTGGTCCTGCAACGCACGGAACGCGCCGACCAGGTCGCGGTCGTATCTCTCCAGGAAGCTGCGGCGGACTTCGCGGAAGTGGTTCTGCCACATGCGCGCCACCCCCGCCAGGCGGTCGTTGCCGTAGCGCTGGAACTCCGCTTCATCCTCCTTGGCGGCGCGGATCTTCATGTCAAGGTAGTCTTCGAAATCCCGCTTGAAGGAGTCGTCGGCGAGCTGTTCGCTCAACACCGGGGTGATGCCAATGGTGAGCTTGGGCTGGTAGCCGTCCCCTACCAGGCGATTGAGCATGTCCAGAAGTGGAATGTAGGTCTCGGCGGCCGCCTCATTCAGCCAATCCACCCCGTGGGGCCAGCGTCCGTGAGCGATCACGTACGGAAGATGCGCGTGCAAAACCAGGGAAAAACTGCCAATCGGCTCCTTTGCCATGAGTGGCTCCTTCGTGGCTTAGCCCTCCTTGTTGCCTTCCTCACCGGCTGGTTTGAACCCGAACTCACGCACCTCCCCACCCTGGACACCGTGGATTTTGATTTCTCCGAACTCTCGTTCGTAGCGCTCGATGTTCTCCTGGAGGGCCTTCAGAAAAGACTTCGCGTGCTGCGGCGTCATGATGATCCGCGCGTAGACTTTCGCTTTGGGCACACCGGGAACCATTCGGGTGAAATCGATCACGAATTCCGCCGGCGAATGAGTGATCAGAGCAAGGTTGCTGTAGATCCCTTCCGCCTCTTTCTCCCCGAGTTCGACGCTGATCTGACGCGTCTGTTGCATCTTGCCTCCCGTCCAGCACACAGTTCACGCATACGCACCAATTCGGCCCGAACATACGATTTTCGCTCCAAAGAATCAAACGAAAGTGGCCGGCGCCTATGTCTTGAACTCCCGCCGTTGATGGTACCACCCAGGTCCCGGTACGGGACGCGGGACTCCCCTACGCCCGTTCACACCTGCGCCAGTCGGCGAGGAATAAACGGATGCGCAGCCACCGTCGGGGTTAGGGATTGGGAGATACCCGAAATGCCAACCGTGGAAAGAAATGTGCCCGTTCACCAGGATAAAAAGGGGGTCGAGCTCACTCGGCGTCCGTTGCGGAAACGGGCACAAACAGATGGTGGAGGTGCTCGAAGGGGTTTTCTTCGCCGCGCTGCAAGCGGTCTTTCAGCCTCAGTAGCTCCAGGATGTGGCGCGTGGCTTCCGCACCGGAAGCTGGTTCTCGCCGCACCCTGTCCTGGAGATCGGCAATGAGCTCCTCGATTCGCTCCGTGCAGATTGTCCGGAAGCAATCGAAGGCAAGCTCGTCGGAATCGAACCGATCCGGAGGCTCACCGGCCAAAGAAGTCACCAGCTCCGCAGCCTCGGGAGCCTCGAGCAGGGACAGAATCCGCGCTATCTCCACCTCCTCCGGTTGCCCCAGCACCTCGTAGGCACGGAGGATCTCACGCACCGCGGGGTCCGTGAGTTCGACCAGCCTCAGGCCCTCCACCACGCGCTCGCGCAGACTCTCCGAATGCAGCAACACGCCAACCAGCATCCTCTCTGCCTCGGAGCGCCTGGACTTCGGCCGTGATCGCGCCGAAGGCGCGGTCGCCGGAGCCCCTTGGGGTCGCCGCCGTAGCGAAAGCAGGCGGTTCAGCTCCGCCGTGAGGGCTCGCTCGTCCAGATCCAGTTGGTCCGCCAACCACGACACCCAGACTGACCGCTTCAGGCGATTCTTGACGTAGCTGACCGATTCCAGCACGCTGCTGGCCACTGCGGCTCTGCCGGAGGGGTCCGATGGCTGAACCGATTCCAACTCGCGGCGCAGCCGAAACTCGAACAGCGAAGCAGCCTCGTCCAGGTGGCTCCGCACGGCCTCCGCCCCTCGCTTCCGTACGTACGAATCGGGGTCCTCACCCGACGGCACGGCCGCAATCTTCACGTCGATGTCCTCCGACACCATGATCTCCGCGCCGCGCAGCGCCGCCTTGAATCCGGGCGAATCGCTATCGTAGAACAACACGACGTTGCGGGTGTACCGGCGGATGAGCCTCGCCTGCTCCGGAGTCAACGCCGTACCCAGTGTGGCCACCACATTGCGGAGACCGTTTTGGTACAGCGAAATCAGATCCGTGTACCCCTCCACCACGACAGCCAGGTCCTGTTCTCGAACCACCTCCCGGGCTTGGTAGAGACCGTACAGACTCGTCCCTTTCTTGTAGATGGGCGTCTCGGGGGAATTGATGTATTTGGGCGACTCGTCGTCCTCCTGCAGACGGCGAGCCCCGAAGCCGATCACCCTGCCGGAGAGGTTGTAGAGGGGAAACACGACACGGTCCCGAAAACGGTCGTAGTACCCTCCCCCCTCGCGCCGGATTACTAGGCCCGCCTGCTCGAGCACCTCGGGCGTCAATCCCTCTTTTTGGCCGAGGATCAGAACGGCGTCCCAGCTGTCAGGGGCGTAGCCCAAGCCGAAAGCTTCGATGGTCTCATCCGAGAACCCACGGCCGCGCAAGTACGACAACGCCCGTTTGCCCGCCGGCGCGAAGAGCTGCTCCCGGTAGAAGTCCGCCGCCAACTGGTTCGCGCGAAACAGGTTCTCCCGAAGGCGCGTCTCTTCCCGATCCTCTTCCTCCAGCTCGAGGGGAATTCCCGCCCGCTCCGCCAGCCACTTCACCGCATCGGGGAAGCTCAAGCCCTCCATCCGCATCACGAAGTGGAAGACGTTCCCGCCTGCCCCGCAGCCGAAGCACCGGAAAATCTGCATCTGGGGATTCACCGAGAAAGATGGCGTCTTTTCCTGGTGAAAGGGGCAAAGACCGAAGAAATTCTTCCCGCGCCTTCTGAGCGTCAGGTAGCCGGACACGACATCCACGATGTCCACTGCTTGGCGAATCTCTTCGATCTTGTGCGGTGGAATCCGCATGGACCGTCCAACCTCCGTCATTTTCGAAGTGGAAGCTCGGGCTCGCAATCTGCCGCCGGACCCGCTGTCTCACAAGGCGCTGCCGTTCGTCCCGAGGTCATCCGGCGGGAAACCAGCCCCGCAGTCCCGCTCATCGCAGAAGCCTCGAACAAAATCCCGCGTATCCTGCCGATGTATTCCACGTGCGGCACGGCGAGAAACCTTGACATTTTCGTCAGAAATTCATATCCTGAACGGCATTCAGCGAGAAGACCGACGGTTCACAAGCCAGAAGGAGGTTCATCTTGGCACAGCGAACCATACCCTGGATGTTCGAAAACAGCGTGGAGAAATTCGCCGACCGGCCGTACATCTGGGAGAAACGCGACGGCCAGTACCGGCCCACCACCTTCCGGGAGATGCGGGACATGGTGTACGAAGCCGCCGCCGGTCTGATGGCCCTCGGCGTGCAGAAAGGGGATCGCCTGGCTCTGCTCTCCGAGGGACGCGTGGATTGGGTGGTGGCCGAGCTGGGCATCCTCTACGCTGGCGCGATTGACGTACCTCTCTCCGTCAAACTCGAGCCGGAGGATCTGAAGTTCCGGCTGATGCACGCTGAGTGCCGATTCGCCATCGTCTCCGGCTTGCAGGCGCCGAAGGTCCTGCAGATGAAGAAGGATCTCCCAGACCTGGAGAAGATCATCCTCATGGACGGCGAACCCCAGGACGACGACGAAATAACCTTACGAAAAGTGCGTGAACTGGGCAAGGAGTATCTCAAGGAGCACGAGGAAGAGTTCCGCCAGCGGTGGCAGTCGGTGGAGGAGAACGACATCGCCAACATCTGTTACACCTCCGGTACTACCGCCGATCCGAAGGGAATCATGCTCACGCATCGGAACTACACGGCAAATGTGGAGCAGGCTTGCTCTCTGGTGGAGATCCCTTCCGACTGGGTCACCCTACTGATCCTGCCGTGGGACCATTCGTTCGCACACACCGCCGGCATCTACACATTTATGGCCAGAGGCGCCAGTATCGCGGCGGTGGAGGTAGGCCAGACCCCGATAGAAACGCTCCGCAACATCCCGAAGAACATTCAGGAGATTCGTCCCCACATGCTCTACAGCGTACCTTCGCTGTCCCAAAGTTTCCGCAAGGGCATCGAACGCAACATCCGACAGAAGGGACCGAAGGTCGAGAAGCTCTTCCGCCGCGCGATGAAGGTGGCGTATTCGTACAACGGCGTCGGCTTCGACCGTGGCAAGGGACTGAAGCGCAAGCTGCTCAAGCCTCTCCTGGCGTTCTACGACAAGATCCTATTCAGCAAGATCCGCCAGGGCTTCGGCGGACGCCTCGAGTACTTCATCGGCGGTGGGGCACTGCTCGATATCGAAATGCAACGCTACTTCTACGCCATCGGCATCCCAATCTACCAGGGCTACGGACTCACGGAGGCCTCGCCGGTCATCTCCGCCAACACGCCCCAGGCGCACAAGATGGGCACCTCGGGCAGGCTGGTCGCGAACCTGGAACTGCGCATCGTCGACGACGAGGGCAACGACCTGCCGCCCGGGCAAAAGGGCGAGATCGTGGTGAAGGGCGAAAACGTGATGAAGGGCTACTGGAAAAACGAAAGGGCGACGGCGGAGACCATTCAGGACGGGTGGCTCTTCACCGGCGATCTCGGGTACATGGACGAGGACGGATTCCTCGTAGTGCTCGGGCGCAAGAAGAGCCTCCTGATCAGCAACGACGGCGAGAAATACAGTCCCGAGGGAATCGAGGAAGCTCTCGTCAGCAATTCGCCCTACATCGAGCAGGTGATGCTGTACAACAATCAGTCGCCGTACACCGTGGCCCTGCTCTACCCCAACCGCGAGAACTTGCTCCGCTACCTGCAGGAAAAGGGCCTTTCCCCGCGGACCGAGGAAGGTCAGCGCGCGGCTCTGCAGTTGATCGAGCAGGAGATCGAAGAATACAAGACGGGGCGCTACAAGGGGATGTTCCCCACCAAATGGCTACCGGCGGCCGTCGCCATTCTGGGCGAAGGCTTCACGGAGCAGAACAAAATGCTCAACAGCACGCTGAAGATGGTCCGCGGCCGCATCGTCGACTACTACAAGGACCGGTTGGACTACCTGTACACACCGGAGGGAAAGAACATCTTCAATCACAGGAACATGACGATCATCAGTCGACTGGCGGACTGATCCTTCGGCGGCTGTACGAAGGAATCTCTACGCCCGCGGTGATCCGCGGGCGTTTTTTTTGTGCCGGGCCTCTTCCAGCCATTAGTCCCTTGTTCCACCAACCTGTGAGGGAGTAATTCCCGCGCAGCAATTGTTGCAATATCAATGTCCGGCCATTATGTGCCCACACTCCCACCGTGTGGCAGAGGACAAAAGACGCAGCGCATCCGTGTCTGAGGGCCGGGCACCGAGGGTCCCGAGCACGGCAGCGAGGCGCGGAGCGAGGGGTCACAACTTCCAGCCCCGGTACCAATCAGCAGGGTCCAGACACTCGCCAGGGGGATGGCCATCACATTTGGAGGCCCTTCGCTTCGCGGTTGCTTGCGCACCGCGGCGGTGAACTGTCCTGCAAGTCTTTGGACAGGATGTGAAGGGAACCACGATGAAGCACTTTCGTACAAGCGCGTTCTTGGTCGCGGCAGCCACCCTGCTCGTCGCAACCGCAGTACACAGCCGCGGATTTCGGGTGCAGCAGATCCCGAACGGAACCGTGAACAGCTGCGCCAACTGCCAGGTGAGCGCTGCCGACGGAGGGCCGCGCAATGCATTTGGCAACATGGTTCTGACCGGCTTCCTCGACGCCCCCGGCAACGTGAAGTGGGATCCAGAGCTTGCCCTCAGGTACAGCGGCTCAACATTCGCGCAGTAGACAAGGAGAACGGTCTGGAAGCGGCACGA
>CAYXFI010000104.1:0-11104 GCA_964464205.1 uncultured Cytophagia bacterium | reverse complement strand
CCTCGCCCAGCTACTCCGGCACCGGCAGCATGTCCAGCCAGACTGCGTCGGCATCGCGCATACGGGAAATCGAGCGTGACGAGCGACACTCCTTCCCGGCTCACCGAGGCCCATGCGCCGCAGCCCGCTCAGGGTGGAAAGCGCCCCCTCGATGGGTACGGTGACGCTTGCCTCCACCTCAGCAGGCGCAGCGCCCGGGTAGGTGGTCCACACGGTGAGCTTGGGGTAAGAGAGATCCGGCAGCAGGTCCACCGGCAAGCGCGAGAGGCTCACCACCCCCAGCAGAACCACGGCGGCGCTAGCCATTGTCACTGCCACGGGTCGGCGGACAAAAAGGGCGATCAGGCCAGCGTGTGGATGGTTGCGTTTCACAACAGGCTCGTTGCCATTGAGGGAAATCCCGACGAAGTGTGCGAGAGCGCCCGCTCAACCAAGAAGACACCAGGAAACGCAGAAATGTTACGAGTCGTCCGAAAATAGGGGTGAAGCAGGGAGGAAGTCAAGGAGAGAAAACGAACGAGGAGTTTCCTCATTTTCCCCAGCGGTTAACCCAACAGCGACACGACGCTGGGCAGCACGACCGCCGCGTACAACATGCTCACTTCTGCCCCGTGGCGCCTCGAAGCGCAGGCGTGACATACACAATGAAAAAACGGCCTCTGTCGCGGCGCTCCTGAGGAGCCTAGGGCGAGGGCAATCCTCACAGGCTCTGGATAGCCAGCGCCAGGATCGCTTAGCGGCACGACAGCGACGGCGTACCCAAGACGAGATCGCGTACGCGAGCGTAGAACTCGGGGCAAGACCCGGCCCCCGATGCACAGGCTGCAATGACAATACCGTCTTCATTGACGAGGACCGTAGCGGGCGTTGCCGGGGGACGAAGCATGTCAGCCGCGGCCGGCAGGTGAAGCACCGGAAAGGATGGGGAGTAGAGTGTCTGAAACCGTAGTACGCTGGCTCGAGAGGAGTCGATGCACAGCCCCACGACGAGCACCTTGTGCTTCGCCAGCTCGCATACCGATTCCCACTCCACCACTTCGTCCCTGAGGCACATTCGGCAGTCGCCACTCGAAAACAGACCGAGGAGCAAATACCGTGGGCAACGCTCCCTCCCGGCGTTCACTACGACTCCTCGAACGAAATCAGAAGGCGGCAACTTTCCGGACAAGTCCGATTGCCAAGTCGATACTTCCAACCTCTCATGGAGTTCGGTCAGCTCCTGCCGAAAGCGTTGCGCTGCCGCCCGCATTTTCCACGCCACCACGGCTGAACAAGCCGATGTTAGCGACAGAAACAAGAGTATGCCGATCCACATCGAATTGCGATGCTGTCTCATTTCCTCATGACCCCGTGTCCAATGGAATCAATGGGATGGGAACGAGCGCCCCCGGTTTACCTGAAACAACTCAGTCGGAAGCTCGAAAGTAGAGATGCCGCAGCCTAGATCCTCGGAGACGTAAACATCAGTCAGGCAACAACAGATGCGCTTAGCGTAGGGAGCCTTGGTTTCCGGTTGCGGCCTGAGTTTGGCCAGAATGCTGCCGCTGGGACCGAGGAGGTAGTACGCCTTCACTTGAGGTCCGCCGATGACAGCAATTGCGTGCCCCGAGGGGCACACCACCATGTCCCAGAAGTACTGGGGGAGCATCACCATACCGGCGCCGGGGACACGGTGTCGTGCCAAGTTCCGCTCGTACGCTTTTCGCACCACTTCCATGTCAGAAGTCTCTATCCGTTTTTCCAACAATAACAGCCAGTTACGATCATAGATCCTGAGGTACGGAAGGTTCAAGAACAGGACGTACAAGTATCCTCGTCTGTCGAAACCGAAAGCGATACTGTTGAACAACATGCGCGCCTGAATGCTCTTGACAGGGTAGTCGTAGGCCCGCAGACTCCCAAAGCGTCCGACCACCCTACCATTCGGCGAGAATACGGTGAACAGGGAGTCGAACTCCGGGAAATGCGCGTAGATCATCTGATCGGGGCCGACGGCGATGCGGGTGTTGGGCCCCAGGTAGCGGGCGGGGACCCGGAATGAAGACAGGAAAACACCGGTCGAGTCAAATATGCTCAGCCGGCGATTGCCGCTATCGAGCACGTAGACCTTTGCGTCGGGCCCCACCGCCATATCCACCGGGTTGAGTAACTCCCCTGGCCCTCTGCCCTTTCGGCCTATCTGGCGCACGTAATTCCCGTTCCGGTCGAAAACTGCGACACGTGATCGCCCCACGTCCAGCACCGCCAGACGACCTTCCCCCAGGCACTGGATCGCCCCGGGACGGTCCAATATGGCCCTTGGATCCCTCGGATCCTCAGGCACAAAGGACCTCAGACTTATGTCCACATCGTGTAGTTTTTCTTTCCCCGCACAGGCCAACACAGTCGCCATCATCAACAGAACAAGGACAAACCACTGCCGCACACAGGATCCGCTCATGCTTCCTCCAGTGCCTGTCCCTTCCGAGTCTCGGCACGCCCGGTGGTGACGCCGGGCGTGCCTCTCACATGCAATGGCTTGGCAAGAGCCCCAGGGGCTCAAGCTACTCCTCCAGGCACGGGGCGCACCAACCGCCGTTGTTGCAGTTGGTGTCCCTGCAGTAGCAGCGTGCATATCCTCCGCAATCCGCGTCGTCGCACCAGCACTCGTTGCCCGTGCAGCTACACTTTTCCACCACGCTGTTCTTGTACCTGCAATACGCTTTGCATCCCGGCCCACCACCGTCCGCGCCGATTCCGGGTTGGGCCGAAACCCAGATGGTCAACGCGAAGGCCGCAACGGTCATACCGTATACTACGCGCTCTCCAATGGCCATGATCTTTCCTGACATGGGAAACCTCCTCTGCGTATGAACCAATCGGACATTCGTGTGATCGTGTGTGACATGCTGCACCGGATGCGACGCCAAGTGGCCCGAATGGGGGCCCGCGGTTCCTCGACTGCGCCCGTCCTGCTGCCCATGCTCCGGTCCCCCTTAGCAATCGGAAATATGGTATGTGCACGCTCTGAGGCACTGTGCGCCCACACTGATGATCGGCTCTAGCCGGCGAAAAGCGTAAGCCTATCGATCTAACCTCGACATGGGGGGTATCCGTCGCCGTTTTCGCCGGTACTAGGCGAGGCCACTCGCGCAAGTCACGCGCATCGCCACAACACTTCGAAGCGGTTACGCCCGGGGACGGGTCATTAACCCGTCTCCAACACCGGCGCGAACCTCCAATGTCGGAAAACCGAGTCGCCGTGCTGGCCGAGCAGCGGCAAGGCGTACAGACCGAGGACGAAGTCCGCAACACAGCCAGCCCGCGTGCTGGCCGTCCTACGAAGAGCATACTTTGGTAAACCCCGCGGTCACACCGGTCCGAAGGTCTCGCACGCCGACGCCGCGTTGCCGCATTCAGCCTGACGAGAGTTTGGTTGTCCTTTTCGGTGACGCGACTACGTGCGGCTACCCGGGAGGAGAGCGCCCCGGACCGCTACAGGACCCTTCGACCTGCTTTGCTACGTGTACAGCATGCGCTAGCTGGTAGAACGGGTATCCGACGGCGCCAAGCGGATCGACCAGCAGTGTCACTCCGCTGAGGCCCGTCGTGGCCGCGGCTCCACGGCGACCGTAATCCGCAAGTTCTCATCCGGGCTCACGTTTCAGGTGCCAACGCTTCGTGAGGAGAAGTGCTCCAGTGCCGGCCTCTCGGGTGCCCCCCGTGCAGCGCGGGAAAAGGCCCGAGGGAGCAGGGAGTACATTGCGTTACGGCAGGTTCCCCTCACACAACCCAACCTCCAACTTCGACGCCGAAATCTACACACACACACACACACAATTTGTCAAGTACTTTTTTCGACTGTGGCGAGTTCTTCACAGCTCCGCCAGGTGGGTCACAGATCGCGGCCTCGAGCCATCGGCACCTCGCGCTCAACTGTCCGGTAGTCGGGGGCCACCTTCGCGTGCTTCGCGTTTTCGCGGTGAAGAAAGAACCGCGAAGGTGCGAAGAGCGCGAAGACAAGGTCGGAGCTTCACAGGACGGGCACCGGAGGGTCTCCTGGTCCGCAGCTGTTGTGCCCACACGCCCGGTCGAAAAGCTCGCAGACTTCGGCTTGCTTGACCTGGCCTGGATTCGACAGGCTCAGCCTCACCAAGCGGCAAAGGTTCAGGCGTCGCGCGCCGTCTGGCGGGAGCCAGTCCACCTCGCCCAGCTACTCCGGCACCGGCAGCATGTCCAGCCAGACTGCGTCGGCATCCCGCACACGGGAAATCGAGAGCTACGAGCGACACCCCTTCGCGGCTCACCGAGGCCCATGCGCCGCAGCCCGCTCAGGGTGGAAAGCGCTCCCTCGATGGGCACCGTGACGCTCGCCTCCACCTCAGCCGGCGCGGCGCCCGGGTAAGTGGTCCACACGGTGAGTTTGGGGTAGGAGAGATCCGGCAGCAGGTCCACCGGCAAGCGCGGGAGGCTCACCACCCCCAGCAGAACCACGGCGGCGTAGAACATGCTCACTGCGACTGGGCGGTGGGGAAGGACGTGGACAAGCTTGTATGAGGTAGTGGTTTTCATTGCGTCAACCGGGCACGCTGATACCGTGCGGCTTGGGCCGCTATGGGGAGGCCGTGCAGGCGCTGCATGTTAGTAGCATGTTCCATGCGTTGGCTTGATAAGATACGTAGCTCCTGCAGGCAATTCAAGCCCGCCTTCTGGGGGTCCCAGCGGTACCCTCGGCGCCTGTCGGGCACGTGGGGACCAGCACTCAATGAACGGAGCAAGGGGCGGGCTAGAGGGCCGCCCAACAGTGGATGCGTGCGAACTCCCCTCCCTGAGTGGGCGTTTGCGGAAGGCTGGTGTGGGGCCTTCGACGTACCCGCCGATGCTTTGCAAGCTTCCGGTTGGGGCGCACGCGGCGGCCCCCGGCTGAGAGAGCCGCCGCGTCTTAGCTTGCTACTCCTGGCCCGGGCAGTTGTAGCACCTGCAGACCGGCTTATTCAGCCAGTTGCAGTAGCATTCGTAGTCGCAGCCGTCGGCGCAGCGAGCCTCGCACGAATTGCTTCCACACTGTACTCGGCAGCAATACTCACCACCCGCAGCCCAGGCCAAGAACGGTGCCGTGACCGCTATCGTGAGGAAGAACAAAAGGGCGATCGCCGCAGCCCGAACCCCGGCCGATTTTCGAGTCATGGCCACCATGGTCGCACCTCCCTGCACAGCGCTTTTCACCTCGCCAATCTTTCTCGGTAATGTTCAACCGGCAGCACGGGGAGGTGCCCTTGGGGCGGCCGGTACCCTGTGACCTGCGAAGCACCGAGCGATCCTGAGCCCGCGCGGGCAGTCGACTTGACCCCGTTTGTCCCTTAGGCACCTGTGGTGCGGTCTTACAAGCTCAGGGTGCCGCCTGAGAGAACTCAAACCGCACGATATCATAGCAAGCGCGCCATAGACGGCAACGACTGTCCATGGCGAATCCGGAGAAAGTCAGTTTTACGGGCCCGAAGGAGGCATCCAAAGGGGTGTCGCGCAGCCGGATCTTGCGGAGGATTTTGCCATCGGCCGAGTCCAGTTCGTAGAGGGCAGGGATGATAGCGGTTGCGGCGTACACCTTGCTGTTGCAAACACGGAGGCGTTCGATCGGCATAGCCGGGGAGCCTTTGACGTACGCGTAGTGGCGTCTAATGCCGTCGGTGACCTCCGGAACCACGAAGGGGATGGACCACGCGAGCGAACCGTCGGGGCGGTATTTCCTGACCACTGGCTCCGGGTGAAAGGCGAAGGCTACGTAGCAATTGCCCCCGGCATCCACATCCAGCGTTACGGCCTGGGCTTCCGCGGGCGAGAGCAGGGGTACGTTTGGCTCGCGGAGGTGTTCGCCAAACCGCCGGAGCAGCTTTCCTTCCCGTGTGTAGACCGCCACCAGGTGTCCAAAGGACGTGTCGGCCACGTACACGCGGCCGCGCCCATCCACGGCAACGTCTTTCCCCAATCCGCCCACCACCTGAAAGGAACCCACGTACTTCCCGGAGAGGGTGAACCAGGAGACCCTTGCGAGAAAGGGATCTCCAATGCAAATCCTCTGGACTGCTGGGTCGAAGTCTACCGACCACGGGCTCTGGAACTCCGCTGGCCCCTTGCCCTCGGCTCCGAAGAGCGAACGAAGGCTGCCCGAGGTGTCGACGACCAGGACCCGATGTTTCCACGGATCCGCAATGATTAGTAGGCTGTCGCCTACGACCTCCATTGCGTGCTCCAATCCCGGTACGCCGAGGCGGGGGTCGTTTTCGGGCCCGATGCGCTTTGTCGGAAACGCCGCCACCGATTGGACGCCGAGGGCAGAGTAGGTGGCAGCAGCGCCAGCGCGTACGCCTCCCTCCGTCCCGTTGGGCCTATGAAGCAGTCGGGAGAACAGCATAGCGTCGAAGGCCAGCACGGCCACCAGTACGACGGCTAGTCCCAAGAGCGTGCGCGGTTTTCGGAGCCACTCGTCGAGCTTCGAATCGGTGGAGATGAGATAGAGCCCGCAGCCGAAGAGCACGCCCGTCACGGCGATGTGCGGGATTTCCCCCACGGAGAAGGGCAGGGAACCGAAGCATCCGCACGGGCGCGTTACCCCGGCGAGTCGAGCGAAGACGCCCAGCAGAAAGTAGATCCCGAACAAAACGGTGGCCGCAGCCTGGCCAGCGGGTCTTGAGCGAGGAATGAGGATGGCCAGGGCAATGCCGGCTTCACCCAGGGCAACGAGGTGTGTTAGAAAGCGAGCGGGCGTCCCGCCAGAGCTCAGCAGCCATCCGAGAAAGTTGGTCAGAGCCTCCGGCTGGGCCATCTTGAGCACCGGGCCCCCCAGAAGTACCAGCACGAGCGCGAGGCGGCAGAGTGAGTGTATTCTTGAGCGCATGGCATTCCTCGCCCACAGGTTGTGATGCCGATGAGCGGTGAGCAGTTCACCTGGAACCGGGCGGACGCTGTCCCATGCGACGACCTCGCCTGTGAAGACGTTGGTGACCGAGCCGGGCCAGTCTGCATTGTCGTGTGACATCGCTTCCAGTGCGCTAGCGAGTTGCCGATGCGTAGTCAACGGACGGCTGCGCACCGCCAGATAGCCGCGCCCGCCGAGGTATCCCAGACCAGCCGCAGCAATGGCCAGGGTCACCATCCGGGCGAGCCGACATTGGAATCGGTACGCAGACACCGCCCGTACCTCATTGCAGGTTCAGCACACGCAAGGACACCACGAACTGGGGGAGTGCTGCGGGATCTTCGGGGGCCAGTTTCTCCACGAACACTATGTGGCCGTTGCCCTCTACGCCCTTTGTTAACCCTGGCACCTCCACCGCAGTGCGAACGGCCTGTCCATCCAGCCGCAGTATGTCAGCGAGGAACCTTTCGTTCCCATTCGACATGTCCAGCATTTCAACCACGACCAGTCCAGGGGGAACGACGGCGACACTGGACAGACGGGTCCATTTTCGCTCCCATCGTCTGACCGACCTCATGTCGCCCGGTCTTGGACCCTCCAATATCGGTCTGAAGGCGGAACGGTTTGGTTTCCGAAGCACCCGCAGCAGTTCGCCTGACGCCGAGTAGACCCGCAGTTCGTACACAGCCCGGTGGAATATCAGGACCGTTGTGTCATTCACAGCGGCGATGCCCCCTCCGGCCAGCGGGAAGCCCAGCATGCGCCAGAGCCTTTCTACCTCGTCGCTCATTTCGCCGAAGGCCGACGTTACCTTCCCATCTCTGTCGTAGACCACCACAGCCGGCCCTCTGGGCGCCGTGGAGACCAGGGTTGCTATCCGGTCCTTCTTCGCTCCCAACCACAGGGCCCTCCCAACGCCCCTGCGGCACGGGAAGTCGCGGAGGTACTGTCCCGTGCTGTCCCAGATCGTGATCCGGTCGTTGCCCGCATCCATGGTGAAAATCAAGCCTTTTTCGTCAACGAGGACGTCCACGAGGTTTCGGAATTCGCCGGGACCGTCGCCGACGATTCCGAAGCTTCGCAGGCGGGCTCCGCATTTGTCGAACACGTGTACGCAGTGTGCCTTGCCGTCGGCGACGACGAGATTGCCGTTCGGCAGGAATGAGAGGGCTGAGACCGAGAGGATGGGCCTTTGCTCGGAGGTTGACAGTCTGATCCGACGAACGAGGGGGAATATCTCTTTCGGATTTCCCTCGCTCGCGGTTGCTTTGGAAGGCAAAGCGCTAACGGTTGCCACACAGCAGACGAGAATTAGTGCTACATGTATCGTGGGTTTCCGGAGGACTACGGGTTTGCAAGCTCCACCCATGTCACACCTGTACCTGTACTGGGGTGCACGTCGCAGTTGCCTGGGGGGCCGAAGTCGAGTGCTTCGCTGCGTTCGACGCGGGCGGGTATTCTTTGAACCCCCACAACCTCTGATTCATCCGGTCCGCACGATTCCGCACAGGATGAAGCTGGCTCTGGACGCTACGCTCTCGTTGCCCCGTACCGCTCGGTGCCCCTATAGACCGGGCGATTACCGTCGTCCTCGATTGAGGAGATCGCAATCTGCGCCCGCGGGTGGCACAACCGGTTTCGGGGGCTCTATCCGTCATCTTGAAGCGCTCGACATGGCTTGGCCCGTGAGAGTAAGCTCGCGTTCTGGGTGCTCGGTCTATTTTTCCACGCCGCAGCGCGTGTCCCCTGCATCAATGTCCCTTCGAAGTGCGCTTCGCACTCTGCACGCTTTGCCAAGTCTCTCTCGATTGCACGGGGCTTCTCAGGGCTTTGCCACGCTGGTGGCAAAACATGCTCCGCAGCGCACCCCACCTCGAACGGTGCGCGTGTCCTACGCCGGGGCGCTTTCCGCGCTGGGGCGCGACTGCGCGAGCTTGCCCCGCCCAACTGCCGGCAGTGATCAGCCGGTGACAGTTGCGAAACAAGAAACCTCCTTTGGCTCTTTCCCATTCAGCCCCACGTTCGCGGGCCTCCGGCTCCTCAGGGGTGTTTGGCTTGCCCTTTCGCGACACAAGGGCTGTCTTTCGCGACGGGCTGCATAAACGGGGCCAGCGATCACTGAAGGCGGACGCTACTCCAGGTGAGACGGTTCCCCGCGACTCCTGTCTTCCGTTCCGCTCCGTTGGTGGTTCCCCTCACACAACCCAACCTCCAACTTCGACGCCCAAATCTACACACACACAATTTGTCAAGCACTTTTTTCGTCTGTGGCGAATTCTTCACAGCTCCGCCAGGTGGGTCACAGATCGCGGCCTCGAGCCGTCGGCGTCTCGCGGTTACCCGCTCAGTCCCCGGGGGCCCTTCGCGTGCTTTGCGGTGAAAGCGGAATCCGCGGACGGAAGGTTCAGGCATCACAGGTCGAGCCCCAACGCCTTCGGTGCCTGTTTTCTGTATGAGATCCGCCTGGCTCATGAGCGGTTGGCAGCCCGCGGCGAGTTGGAGAAGCCCGGCTATTCCCTCCCAGGAACTGGGCGTTTTTCGGAAGCGCACAGATTCCGGCTCACGCGCCCAACCCCGCGCCCGCGGGGGTCACTTTCTCTCCCTCAGGGGTGAATCGTTCTTCCCCCGCCGTCGTCACGAAGATGCCCGGCGTTCCTTCCACGGGGCATTTGGCCACGCAAATGCCACAGCCGATGCACAGGTCTTCAACAACGTAGGGGAACTTGACCACCCGAGTTCCACCGGTGGGCAGCTTCACTTCCCGCACGTCGAAGCGAATCGCCTTGTCGGGTACCGGACAGTGCTCCTCGCACACCAGGCAGTCTTCGTATCGGTACCACGGGATGCAGCGGCTCCGGTCGAAGTGCGCGAGGCCCATCCGGACTTTCTGCTTTTCCTCCAAAGGCAGGCGCAGGATGGCTCCGGTGGGGCAAACCTCCCCGCACAGGGTGCAGTTGTACTCGCAGTACCCGTGGCGCATGTCGGCCACGGGTGTCCAAAAGCCAACCGCCCCTTTCTCGAAGACCGCGGGCTGGAGGCACGCTCCGGTGGTGGAGCAGATACGAACGCACTCCAGGCAGCGGACGCACCGGTCCAGGAACTCAGGCTCAAGCAATGCACCGGGCGGTCGGGGGCGATTGGCGCTACTCTCTCGAGCCACGAACCCCACCGACAGGGAAGCCGCCGCCAGAGCTCCGCCCGCCATTGCCCCTACGAAACGGCGGCGGTCCAGATCGACGCCGGTGCTCCGGGCACGTCCGGGCCAGGCCATCCGGTAGGTGATCGCGTCCTCGGGACACACGCTCACGCATTGCATGCATTCGATGCACTCGCTCGTGTTGGTCGTCCGGAAGTCATCTTCGATGGCGTTCATCCGGCACATCAGTTGGCAGAGGCCGCAGTCGGTGCAAGCATTGCTGACTACCCGGCTAGCGGCTCGGCGACGTCCTAACACGCCCAAGAGCGCCCCCAGGGGGCACAGGTTACGGCACCAGAAGCGGCGCGTCACTTGGCCCAGAGCCACAATCCCCGTGAATACCAGCAGGATGAAGAGGCTCCCCCGGAAGTACGGCTGGACCGTGGGCAGAAAGTGTTCCTGCATCCAGTCGTAGAAACTGTAGACGGGGTCCTGCAGAAACGGCACCCAGGTAAGCGCACCGACGGTCACTTCCACGGTTTTCGACAGCAAAGGCAAAAGGGCCGTGGTGAACGTGCGGGTGAGAATGGAGATCGGATCCAGGTACCCGGCGATCTGGATGGAAAGGAGGCTTCCCAGCAGGACTGCCACGAGGAGAATGTACTTCCAGTTACGAAAGCGGGTCGATTCCCGCTGACCGACGCGCCGCCGGGGGCGCCGGAATAGACGGTCGGTCGCGTCGATCAAGGTGCCCAGTGGGCAGATCCAGCCGCAGAAGAAGCGGCCAAAGGGCACCGCGAGCAGCAGGATAATCAGGCCGATGATGACCGTGCCCACCACGGTGCGGGTTGACAGCACCACCGCGAGCGCGTTCAGTGGACTCGCGCGGAGAAACAAATCGGAAGGCACGACCGGCTCGTAGGGGTAGACGGCTGTGAAAAAGAGGTAGAGGAAGAAGAGGAAGAACAGGATCTGGGAGACTCTCCGAGCCGTTCTCACTGGTTTCCCTCCGGAATGCGTGTGGATCTGGTGTGGGCGTCGAGCAGCTCGGCCGTCCGCGGGTGGCAGTTCAA
>CAYXFI010000103.1:0-11222 GCA_964464205.1 uncultured Cytophagia bacterium | reverse complement strand
CATCAATGGCCTGCTGGTAGCGTTTGCGGGATAGGTGGATGCGGCCAATCTCGTAGTACGCCTTCGCCAGCGAAGGATCGGCCTGGATGGCCTGCTCGTAGACCTTGAGGGCCTCGTCTTCTCGTTTCAGGTCCGAAAGCAGCTTACCGAGCGCGAAGCTCACCCTGCTGTAGGCGGGATCAATGGCCAGCGCCTTGCGGTAGGCCTGAATTGCCTCTTCGTACTTGCGCATCTTCCTGTACGCGAGACCCATCCCGTACCAGGCTTTCGCGTACGTCGAATCGAGGGCGAGAGCTTCTTTGTATTTCTGAATCGCCGCCTCGTACTCGCCCTTCTTCAGGGCAGTGTTGCCTTCATTGAACAGCCGCTTGACCTCGGCAGCCCTCTTGCTCTCCTTAGCGGACCGGATCTTCTGGAGAGCCGTCTTGGCATCCGCACGCTGTGGGTTCAGTTCGAGGCACTTCCGAAAGGCTTCCTCAGCTTTGCCGATCTGCCCCGCTTTCGCGTAGGCGCGACCCAGCCCGTAGTAGGCATCGTCATCCTTAGGGTTCAGTTTGATAGACTCTTCGTACTTCTTGATTGCCTCCTCAAACTGCCCCTTTTCGAATGCGGCTCTGCCCTCCTCGTACAGTTGCCTCGCTTTCTTCTCCTGATTCCCGTCCTGCGCAACAGCGACGTGCGTAAACAGTAAAGCACCCGCTACCGCCAGCAGTAGAAGTGCGTTGCCTTTCGTCCGTCGGAGGACCCTCATTCCTCCTCCCTCCTTTTCTCGACCGACCCTCTTCGCTGTACCGGCCTTTCGCCCACGAGATGTTTCAGGTCACTGGTGCGGAAGGCGGGATTCGAACCCGCACGCCCTTACGGGCACTGCCCCCTCAAGACAGCGTGTCTACCAGGTTCCACCACTTCCGCACATGAACCCGGGCAACCGTGTCACTTGCCCGAATCACTACTACTTACACTTCCCTGCGTTTGCAGAGGTTCCACTCCCACTGCTGGCAGATTGGCCGCCGGCGTCATCATCTGCTTCTGCCTTTCCCTCGCGACCAAGCTCTGCCTCCCTCCTCCGCTCCTAATGATCATAGCCAAAACCAACGACAAAATCAAGAAGAGACTCGCCAGGACGGTGGTCACCTTGCTGAGGAACGTGGCCGCTCCACGTCCCCCGAACACCGTGCCCATACCCCCGCCGCCGAACACGCCCGCCAGCCCGCCACCTCGCCCGGACTGGAGCAAGATGACCGCCGTCAGTGCAAAGCAGATCAAGACGTAGATGAACAGTAGAAAGCCGTACATGACCACCTCGAATCGCTACACCGAAGCTGCAGCTTTGACGATCTCGTAGAAGCTGTCTGCTTTGAGGCTTGCTCCGCCCACCAGTGCACCATCGACGTTCGGCTGCGACATCAGGGAAAATGCGTTACCCGGATTCACGCTACCGCCATACTGGATCCGCAGCCCTTCCGCAACCCCCGGGCCCGCAATCTCCGACAGGAGCTTCCGAATGTAAACGTGCACCTCCTCCGCTTGCTCGGGGGTCGCGTTCACGCCGGTACCAATAGCCCAAACGGGCTCATAGGCGATCACCGTTCGCGCGATCTCGTCCGGGCTCAGGCCGTCGAAGGCACCCCGTACCTGCCGGTCCACTACGGTCTCCGTCTCGCCCGCCTCGCGCTGCTGCAGCGTTTCCCCTACGCACACGATAGGGATCAGCCCCGCAGCCAGGGCCCGGCGCACGCGCCGGTTCACCATATCGTCCGTCTCGCCGAAGTACTGCCTCCGCTCGGAATGGCCGATGATCACGTAGCGGCAGCCGGCGGACAGCAACATGTCGGCCGAGATTTCCCCCGTGTACGCGCCCTTTTCTTCCCAGTGCAGATTCTGCGCTCCAAGTTCAATCCCCGATCCCTTGATCTGCTCCTGCACCGGTACTAAATCCACGAAAGGCGGACAGAGCACAACCTCGACGTCGAAGCTTTCTTTCTCCAGAGACTCCCTGATCCCCCTGGCAAGCTCGACGGCCTCCGGGACCGTCTTATTCATCTTCCAGTTCCCGGCGACGATTTTCCTGCGCATTGGCACTCCGTGTCTTGTAGCGCGACCCCCATCGCGAGGGGCCGCGCTCAGTGGCTCAACCTCTTCGACCGACGCAAAGTTCCTCGTTCATCCGACCATCTTCAGGGCCAAGTCGACCACTCTCGCCGAGTAGCCGATTTCGTTGTCGTACCAGCCAACCACCTTCACGAAATTGCCGCCAATCAGCATTGTGGAGGGCGAGTCAAAAATGCAGGAGTGCCGATTGCCCACCACGTCCACCGATACGATGGGATCTTCGCAATATTCCAGGATGCCTTTCAGGGCCCCATCGGCCGCCGACTTGAAGGCCGCGTTGATCTCTTCCACCGAAGTCTCCTTACCCAGTTCGGCAGTGAAATCGACCACCGAGCCATCCGACACGGGCACACGCATCGCGCAGCCGTCCAGCTTGCCATCCAGCTCGGGGATCACTTTGCCTACCGTCTTCGCCGCGCCCGTCGTGGTGGGGATGATCGACACCGCCGCCGCCCGGGCCCTGCGAAGGTCCTTGTGCGGCAGATCCAGAATCCGCTGGTCATTCGTGTAAGCGTGCACCGTCGTCATCAAACCGCGACGCACGCCGAAACTGTCGTGGAGCACCTTGACCATCGGGGCGATGCAGTTCGTGGTACAAGACGCATTCGAGACAATCTTGTGCTCCGGCTTCAGAATGTCGTCGTTCACGCCGATCACAATCGTTGCGTCGATCTTGTCCCTTGCCGGGGCAGTCAAAACCACCTTCTTTGCGCCCGCCTGCAAGTGCTTTTCCAGCTCCGCCCTCTTCCGGAACACACCCGTGGATTCGATCACCAAATCCACACCGAGGTCAGCCCAGGGCAGATTCGCCGGATCCCGTTCAGCCGAGACTTCGATTTTCTTGCCGTTGACCACGATGGCGTTGCCGTCGACCTTCACGTCACCCTGGAAGCGGCCGTGCACGCTGTCGTACTTCAACAGGTGCGCCAGCGTGGCCGCATCGGTGATGTCGTTGATCCGGACAATCTCAAATGCATCCCGCTCCACCGCGATCCGAAAAACCAGGCGTCCGATCCTGCCGAACCCGTTTATCGCTACGCGTGCCATCCCTGACCTCCTATCGTACTTTTCCCTGCCTACGCGGACGTCACCCTTCCTGAACAGCCCAGTACGTGAAGCTTGTGGCGAACCATCTCCCGGATTGCATCTCTGGCGGGTCCGAGATACTTGCGGGGGTCAAAGTTGCTGGGATTCTCGTGGAATTCCCTTCGTATCGTCGCCGTCATCGCGAGGCGAAGGTCTGTGTCGATATTGACTTTGCAAACACCTCCCTTGGCGGCTTCCCGGATCATATCTTCGGGTACACCTTTAGCGCCAGGCAGTTCTCCGCCGTACTTGTTGCAGGCCTCCACAAACTCCGGCAGCACGCTCGAGGCACCATGCAGCACGAGGGGAAACCCTGGCAGACGCTTTTCGATCTCGTGCAGACGGTCGAAATCCAACCTCGGCTCTCCTTTGAACTTGTACGCTCCGTGGCTCGTGCCGATCGCCACTGCCAGGGAATCGCACCCGGTCCGCTCGACGAACTCAGCCGCCTGGTCCGGATCAGTGAACACGGCGTCTCTTTCGGCCACGCTCACGTGCTCTTCGATCCCGGCCAGTCGACCCAGCTCCGCCTCCACCGGCACCCCGTGCGCGTGTGCGTACTCGACGCACTTTTTCGTCAGGGCGATGTTCTCTTCAAACGGGAGGTGTGAACCGTCAATCATCACGGAAGTGAAACCGCCATCCACGCAGGCTTTCACCAGCTCGAAGCTGTCCCCGTGGTCCAAGTGCAGCACAATGGGCACGTCCGTGATCTCCAGCGCGGCCTCGACGAGCTTGATGATGAACTCGTGGCGCGCGTACTTCCTCGCCCCCTTCGACACCTGCAGGATCAGTGGAGCGCGCTCCTCGTGAGCCGCCTCCACAATGCCCTGGATGATCTCCATGTTGTTGATGTTGAAAGCCCCGATCGCGTAGTGGTTTTCGTACGCGTCGCGGAAAAGCTGGTGTGACGTTACGAGAGGCATCGTCTTGCTCCTGTGTTGGGTGGGTTGCGCATATACAGAAAAAGACGCCCACTCCCGCGTAGACGTCCTTCCTCCTTCCGGTCAGCCAAGCCTCAGATTCGTACGCAAGTTTACGAAAACCAGGCCAAAATGTCAAGCCCTTTCACCCTCCCTTTCGCTTCAGTTGCTGAGGCGGCTCCCTCGCCCATCGTACGTACCCCTCACCCCCGACAAAAGCTGGCACACCTCTTCCACAGCAATTGATCCGCGACGGTCCCCTCGAGGGGCACTTTCGAAAGCTCACCGTGCTTCGGGTTCGGCAATGCGGCCCTACCTAACCGCGCGTGGACGCCAGGTCACCTCGCAAGGCGCCGGCAACCGCGAAACTCAGGATACCGGCGCCCCTGGGGTTTACGGGCATCCGTGCCAGGAAGTTTTCGGCCATTCGCCGTCCCGCTGCCCCGGGGAAAACCCGGGCCGGAAAGCTCATGCTTTCTCCCACTGCTCCCTGAGTAGCTCCGCAGCCGCGGGCACCGTTTTCATCTTGTCCCCGATCGAGCCGCACTCAAAGCTGACGAAATCACGGTAGCCAATCACCTTCAAGCCGCGGAAACCCAGCACGTAGTCGTCGCCCTCGTCCTCGCCCGGCATCTTGCGCCGCTTGCGGCTGGCGATGTGCACATGATGGAGATAGTCACCACCGGAAATGAACGCACCCATGTCGCTCGTCTCTTCCCATGTCATGTGCCAAAAGTCGCCCATGCACGCCACACCCGGGCTACCGCTATCACGGCACAATGCAGCCGCATCCGCCACCAGGCGCAGAAAGTACGCTTCGCGCCGATTCAGAGGTTCGAGGAGGACGCGTGTTCCGACCTTCGCGGCGTGTTCGCCCACGTCGGGGAGAAAGTCCTCTACGAGAAACTGCCGGGCTTCTTTGTGGGGCAGGGCCTTGTGCCGATTGAAGGCGGGCACCATGATCAGGCCAGTGGCTCCCAGTTCGGCGGCCACTTCCAGCAAATCCTTGATCGTGCGCCGAGCCTTTTCACGCTGTTTCTTGTCCACCGAAATGGGCACCCCTTCGAAGCCGGCACAAACGGCGCTCACGCGAATCTTCCGTCCCCTCAACGCCTTTTGGTATTTGCCCAGCCGGTCGGCCAACCCACGCCCGTGCGGCTCGATGCCCTCAAATCCCCACTTCTCCAGGAGATCCAGTTTTTCCTCCAGGGATTTCCCCGGAGCCACACCTTCCTGGCAGCTCAGCCGAAGCTGAGCTTTGCGCGGCGGATCCGGGATCTCCAGCGCTCGGGCAGCACTGGGAACCGAGCTACCAAGACCCGCCACTACCGAAGCTTTCAAGAAATCCCTCCGAGTGACCCGCATGCTCTCCTCCCCAGTTTTCTTCGGACGACACAGGACCTGGCCGGGCAACGCTGTTGACCCGACCGAACAAATCGGCCGGACCGACCCGGCCACGCACTCTCCACCTCGTACAAATCCCTCGCGCCACCTCTTCCGCGAGACCAACGAGGCCCACCCGCCTCAGCGAGCCGGCGGGACTCCCTCACGCCCCCTCGCCACAAGCCCCGGAGCACGCGCTATCCTTCCGCGTGGCGCCACCGGACAATGTGGTTCGCGCACTGACCCCCCGGCACATGGCCGGTCGCCCGCCGGAACCCTCCAGCTCGCTATTGCTCGCGGGCAATCGCCCCACCCGTTCGTCTCCACGAGCTCCCGGCGCTAAATGTCAGTCCGAGGGCTGGTTTCCGGGCTACCCGGTATCGGAACGACCACCTCGATGTCCACCGGACCCATCGCGTACTCCGTCGGACCGAGCCGCATGTCCGAAGCCATCATCTCGTCCCATGTCACGGCCTTGCCCGTGTAGGCCGCCTCTCTGCCCATGATGGCCGTGAGCGTAGCGATGGCGGTACGTTCGGCCTCCACGTAGGGCTTCTCCGTGCGAATGGCTGTCACCAGGTCGATGTGCTCCTGCACGTACGGGTTCACCTTGGGTCCGTCGTAGTGCCACACGACCTCGCCCTTCCGGTTGTAGATCGTGTCGCGGCAATTGGTGTAGCCTTTGGTGCCGACTACCCATTCCGAAACGTCGTTGGCGCAGCCGTTGATCTGGCGGCACATGCTGTGCACGTGCATGCCGTCGGGCATCTCGTAGTCCACGCTGAAGAAATCGTACTGGTCTCCGGTGACGCGTCGCATGCGGGCACCCATGCCCACGGCCTTCGTCGGGTGCATCCCGGTGAACCAGTTGATCACGTCCAGATTGTGCACGTGTTGCTCCACGATGTGGTCGCCGGAAAGCCAGCGCCAGTTCACCCAGTCGCGAATCATGTACTCCATGTCCGACCAGCCGGGCCGCCGGAGCCGGTACCAGAGCTGGCCTCCCATCCAGTAGCAACGTGCCGCCGTGATGTCTCCGATGGCGCCATCCAGCACCCGTTTGAAAGTCGCGATGTACTCTCGTTGATGCCGCCGCTGCGTCCCGGTCCCTACGGCGAGACCCAACGCGCGCGCTTTCGTCGCCGTGTCGATGATCGACTTCGCGCCCACCGGATCCACGGCGACGGGTTTCTCCATGAACACGTGACGCCGCGCGTCTACCGCGGCCTTGAAGTGCTCCGGCCGGAAATGCGGCGGAGTGGCGAGGATCAGGATGTCCACCCCGGAGTCGATCACCTTCTGATAGGCGTCGAAGCCGACGAAGCAGTACTTGTCCGGTACCTCGACCCCGGCCTTTTCCTTCAACCTGGCGCGGCAACTGTCAATCCGGTCCTGAAACACGTCGGCGAGTGCAGCGATTTCGAGGTTGGGACCTGCTTCCAGAAAATTGAGCGCAGCGCCCGTGCCTCTCCCCCCGCAGCCGACCAGACCTGCCTTCAACTTGGGCCCATCCGGCGCCTTGTCCAGAAGCGGCGGGAATTCGTACTCGCGCTTTGGGGCCTTGGCGCAGGCCATTAAGAGGGCAGTCCCCACGGCAAAAGTCCCCACGAAGTCGCGACGAGTCATCCCTTCGGATGCCATGCCTGGGCCTCCTTGTATTGCGGTGAACCTCTGCGCAACACCCGGACCATGCTCTGAGCGAACCGGCCCGGTGTTCCACCGCGAGCCACGCGGGCTCGCATCCCTACCTCACCTCTGAAACACCGAATCGACGGGCACGATCTCCACATTCGCGGGATCCACTACCAGAGGGTACGTCGAAATCTCCCTATCCTCCTCGAGAATCTCCGGCGGTTTGGGCGTCGGGTACGAAATGGGACTCGGAGCATTGCTGGTGAGCGCCTGCTTGAGCGCCTCCGCATCCTTCGTCACGAAAACCGCCTTGATGTTCTCGTACTGCAGATGCTTCCGGATCGCCGCGTTCACATCCTCCAGGGTGAGCTTGTCGAGCATGCTCCTGAACTTCTCCAGGTGATGTCCGTCGATGCCGTAGAACTTGTCATCCAGGGCGTACCCCAGGCGGAGCATCGTCGTGGGCGCGTAGTGGAGGATGTATCCCTTCAGGAACTTGCGCGTCAGCTCGAATTGCTCCTGCGTCATTCCATTGTCCACCAGCTTCTGCAGCTCGCGCAGAGCCGCCCGGAAAGCGAACAATCTCGCTTCGTTCGGTACAGGCCGAATCCAAATCTGGAAGATCTGCTTCCGTCGAGGCACGTTCGGCGACGGGAAGCGCCGGTAGCCGCCGTTGGGGAAGTGCTCGATGTAAGCGTAGTCGCCGTAGTTGAGACCTCGTGCCTCCCGAATCACCTGATACAGATGCGAGAAAGAATTCCTGTGTTCCCCCAGCCAGGAAGTCGCCACGGCCAGAGCGTAGAAGTCATCCTCTCCGCGCAAGACGTCGATGGGGAAGCCAAAGCTGATGGCCGTCGCGTTCACGTCTTTCTCCACGATCAGCACGTGCAGACCTTCGAACCGCTCGGGTTCGGGAGCAGGAACCGGCTCAGGCCGACCAGAAGGTAGATCCTCGAAATCCTCTTTCACGCGGTCGGCCAGGGTCCGGTCGAACCCACCACCGAGGCCCACCCAGACGTTGTCGCGAGTGTAGTAGCGCTGGTAGAATTCGCGCACGTCGTCCAGCGTGATGGATTCCAGCCCCGCGACCGTGCCCTCCTCCAGATGTTCGTACGGGGTACCCCGGAAGATGAAGCTGTACAGCAGCTCCTTGCCGAGCTCCTCGTCGTCCGCGTACCGCAGCGTGTTCCGGATGTGGTTGAGGAAATCGGTCTTCACACGCCTGAAATCGTCCTCGCGGAAAGCCGGCTCGAAAAGCACCTCTTTGAAGATCTCGTAGTAGCGTTCGAGGTGATCACGGTGCACTCGACCCGAAAAGACGGTCACCTCCTTGTCCACCTGCTCGGAGATTCCCGTGGCCATGGGGTACAACAGATCGAGAATCTCTTCGTAGGAATGCTTCTTGGTGGACCCTTCGGCAATCAGGGCGGCTGTGAGAGCCGCAAGTCCCTCTTTGCCCTCCGGATCGTTCTGGGAACCCACCCGAAACAGAACGCGGAAGGAAACGGTCGGATCGTCTTTCACCGGAAGCAGCACCATGTTTTCACCACCTCGGTGTCGTCCACAGCCCGTCAGTCCGAACAGCAGAGCAACCAGGAGGATGGTTCTCCTCGGATTCATCATTTCGCTCCTTTCAGCAGAATCACGGTCCGATGCTCCTTGCGGAGAAACCTCTCTGCCGCGGCGCGGATGTCCTCCGGGGTGAGCGACTGGATCGTCGACAAGAGGGTGTCGACCGCCTCGAGGCCGCCTGTGAGCGCCACAAAGCGGGCCACATTCCCGGCCACGCTACCGGGAGTGTCCAGTCCCATCAGGAAACCGTAGGTCATCCGACTCTTCACTTTCTCCAGGTCTTCCACCGGCACCGTCTGGCTCTTGAATTGCTCCACGGTCCGGTCAATTTCCCCTCGCACGTAGGGGATATCGCCCTCGCTTTTGATCATCGCGTAGATCACGTAGAGCTTCGGGTCCCGGTTGAAACCGAAGTCCCCCTGGATGAATTGGACCTTCTGCTCGCGCACCACGAGCTTCTTGTAGATCTCGCTGTTCTCGCCAAACGCGAGCTCGCCCAGCACGTGAGCCGCGGCCACCATCCGATCAGCCGGATCGAACGCCGCGCCCTTGTACGCCACCGCGAGGATCGGCAATGTCCTGCCATTGTAGAGAACCTCCTTGAACCGTTCCCCGCGTTGTTCTGGCTCCGGCTGGATCCTGGGCGGTTCGTACCCGGGCTCCCACTGGCCGTAGTACTTCTCGATCAGTCCCTTCGCCGAATCCGGATCGAAGTCGCCCGCCAGTACCAGCACCACGTTCTCGGGACGGTAGTAACGTCGGAAGAAGCTCAGGCTGTACTCGTAGAGCTCGGGCATCCGCTTGATGTCCTCTTCGAAGCCGATAGTTGTGTGCTTGTACGTGTGGACGTCGAAAGCGGTGTTGAGCAGCTCCTCTTCCAGCACCCACCACGGGTTCACCCGGCCCTTGCGGTACTCGCCGTACACGGCGCCCGCCTCCGTCTTGAAGGCCGTTTCGTCGTACCAAAGGTTCTGAAAGCGGTCGCTCTCCAGCTCCATCACCCGCTCGAGATGCTCTCGGGCAAATACCAGGTGGTAGCACGTGTAATCGTCCGTCGTGTAGGCGTTGGCGGACGCACCCATTTCTGTCACCAGCCGATCATAGACGTCCCCCGGGTACTTCTTGGTACCCCGGAACATCATGTGTTCGAAGAAGTGGGCGAATCCGGAGCGGTGGGGCTCCCATTCGTCCCGACTGCCGGTTCGGACAATCGAATAGTACGCCACAAGACCGCTCCCCTGCATCGGGATGAGAATGCTTGTGAAGCCGTTCTCCAGTCTGTAAGTCTCGTAGGGGTAGGGAAAGAAACCCGCGCGCGTCTCCTGCACCATCATCCCTCCAAGTGCAAGCCCCAGTGCCGCAAGTACCGTGATTCTTCGCATTGTCTCCCTCTCACGATCGTTGGTTGATCGGGAACGAGCTCGCGAGCTCCGCACCCCGAACGCTCAACGCGTTCCCCCCATCTGCCGAACGCCTCCAAGTCTCCAAGACAGCGGCCAGCCGGGAGGCCAACGAGTGCCCCTCACTTGTGCTCCCCGCGACGCCATTCCCTGACCACTCGGAAGCCAACATCCACGCAGTCCGAGTACCACCAGATGCTCTTCGGGATCTGCGGGTCCGTGAGGAGCCACTCGTCGTGGCGCGTGTGATCCCGGGCCGCACAGCGCAGTTCCGCTGCGTCGCTCAGGAATGAACCTCCCCGTACCACATGCTCGGTGCCGGTCGGTGGCCCCTTTGGGTTGATGACGACCTCGTCATCGTAGCTGGCGTACGTGTCGGGAGAATACCAGTCCAAACAAAATTCCCGCACGTTTCCGAGCATGTTGAAAAGCCCGAAGGGGTTAGGTTTCTTGGTGTACGGAAGGTGCGTTCGTCCCCCACTGTTTTCTGCGTACCAGACGTACTGGTCGATCACGCTCGTGTCGGGGCCGAATAGGCGGTTTCGCCAGCTCCTCCTGCTGTAACGCGAGGGCTCGCCAGGGAAAAAGTACGGTCCCTTGGAGCCGCCGCGGCAGGCGTATTCCCACTCCGCCTCCGTGGGGAGACGGTAGCGCCTGCCGGTCACTTTCGAGAGCCACTCGCAGTACTTCATGGCTGCGTGCCAGGTCATCGTGATCGCCGGCCTTTCGCCCCTACCCCAGCCTTGGTCGGGGGAACCGTAGGGCGGTGTGGGGCCCGTCTCCACGTCGGCATCGGACGTGCTCGCGTACCGGCTCGCCGTAATCCCCGTGGCCCGGTAGAACGCGTCGTATTCGGCCCACGTGACCTCCGTACGGCCGATCCAGAAGCTGTCGACGTACACCTTGCGCACCGGCCCCTCGTCGGCCCCGCGGTACTCCTCGTCTTCCGGGCTCCCCATCAGAAACGTGTCGCCGGGAATGGCAACCATCTCGAACCGTACGTCCGTGCCGGGGATAACTTCGACGTAGTCCTCGAAGCGCTCACCGTCGCCCGTCGGCGGTGCCGGGCGATACGGTTGCTTTGTGGGCTTTTGTACAAGTTCTGCTTCAGCCG
>CAYXFI010000102.1:0-11273 GCA_964464205.1 uncultured Cytophagia bacterium | reverse complement strand
CGCGCCCGTCGCATGTCCCCAACGCCAGGTGTGGACGTCGAGATTCACCATGCTCGCTATCCGCCGTAGATGGTTCGTGCTTTCCCAATCAGTTCTCCGAGGGATCCTCCGGGAAGAGGGCGAAAGCACTACCTGCCTCTTCCTCCTCCGGCGGCCCTGTTGTCAGCTCCGCCAGCGCCGCCACGAGACGCTCGCCCTGCTCCTCCGAAAGATTGCCCGCATCCCGCGACAAAGCCACGGCCGCTCTGGCCAATTCGAGGTACAGCGTCCTCTCACGGAATCCGACGTCCCGGTTCAAGGCCTCCACATGCGAAGCCACCGTGTTCACGTCGCCCCGGGCGAACGGTCCCGTCAGCGCCAGCAATGGGCCCACTGCCGACAGATTCTGCAGCGTGCGCTCGGCTAGAGGAGAAAGCAGTTCCCGGGTCGCCTGGGGGGTGAGCCCCGCCTGCAGGGCCAGCCGCTCCACGAGATTCCACAGCACCGCCAGAAAATTGGACGCGGCGACGCAGGCAGCGTGGTACAGGGCCTTCGATTCGGTCTGGATGACGAAGCCTCTCCCACCGAGTAGATCCACAAGTCGCGTCAGCCACTGCAACGCCTTGGGCTCGCCCTCCAGGGCGTAGCCACAGCCCAAAAACAGGCGCCAGTCGTCGCCGGCCCCTCGGAACGACTGGATGGGGTGGAGCGAGCCGACCGTCGTCCCGTCCGACAGAGGCTTGAGGTCGCTACTGGGTCGGGAGCCGCTGAAATGGGCGGCGCGTCGCGCCGTCTTCCCCACCTCGGCGAAGGTCTCCGCTGCCCTGGCAATCTGATCATCCGGTGTGGCGAAAAACAGGGTGTCCACGCGTTCGGGAAAATCGGAAAGCTCCCGAGCGACCTTCGCCCCGATCGACCGAGCCAGCCGTTCGGCTTCCTCCGTCCGGGGATCGTAGAGCACAAGCTCCACGCCGAGCTCGGCCAGCAATCGCGACCACGCGCCCCCCACACGCCCGGTGCCGACTACACCTGTAACTCCCAGCGCCTCGCGAAATCGCTTTTTCGTCGTTCGATCGAACACAGCTTCGGCGATCTCCAATTGCGAACTCACGGAAATCTCGGGGTCCCCAGAAAAGTCACTGGCTAGGCCGTCCGTGTGGCCGTACCCTAACGGGTGCCGGGGAACTCTTCTCAACCGTCAAATCTCAAAAGGGCTCCGCCGGGACGGCCTGGTTCACCTTCCCGTCCGGTCACGCCTTGCTGAAAGCAATGGCCGCGTAGCCGACGGTCCAGCCACCTCGTTCGCCGGTCACGTCGGCGGAATTCGTCCTGGCGACCACCTGGGCGTGTGTGGCCCCGAGATGACGCAGCGCCAACATCATCGCCACCAGTGGACCACCGCCACAAGCCTGGTACCGGCCCGTCTCCAAACCCCGACACAATTCTTCAATATCCCAGTCAACCACGCGGCTGAGGGTCGCATCGTCGGTGGCCACGCAGTCTTCGTAGCTGTAGCCGTGGTAGAGGTCCGTGCTGGCCACCAGTAGGACATTCCGTCCCTCCAGCGTACAGCCCAGGGCCCCGCCGAACTCGGAGCAGAACTCCAGATCGTACTCCCCAATCACCACGGGAACGATTTTCACCCCGGGCAGCACCATCTGCAGGAACGGTAGCTGCACCTCGAGCGAGTGCTCGCTGCGATGACCGTACCAGCTCAAGTTGGCGTTCTCCGAGGCGTGGGTCAGTTCGTGCGCCAGTTCCTGATCTACCTCCACCGTACCCAGCGGCGTGGCGTACGCCCTCCCCGGAAACACCGATGCCCCACGGAAGTACTCCTGGTGGCTCGGCGCCAGCACGACCACCGCTTCGTACTCTCTCCCCTGCACGAGTTTGTAGCCGTGCGCGGCCACAAAGCCCGAGTACTGATACCCAGCGTGCGGGCACGCCAGTCCGAGAATCTCGCCCGGCACGGAGGGAGGATTCGCGTTCTCAAGTAGTTCGGTGAGCATCCGCCGCAGCAGGACGGGCGAGTCCGGGTAGAATGCGCCCGCCACCGCTGGCTCGCGCACTGCCTCCGTCTCCCGGTTTCCAAACAGCATGGCTCGCTCCCCTGAGCTTGTTCGACCCAGGCAAGAGACCCCACGATCAGGTGAATACCCGCCCGCGCGTCCCCGCGCCCGAAACAGTCCAGTGCTCCATTGAAGGTGGCAATCCACAGCGCACCGCCGCCACACGCCAAGTGCGACCAAGAGCAATTTAGCAAAATCGCTTGGGCAAACAAGGGGATTGTACCCGCAGGCAATTGCCGCAGGTGGCTGCCGCAATTCTCACCTTGTCCCTGTGGGCAGCGCGTCCCGGATTAGTGGAGCGACCTGGAGCGCGAGTTCCTCCGCGTTCGGAAGCAGCAGCTGCCTCCTACCGGTCCGGCACACGGATTGCGTGGGGTACGAGGTACGTTCTCGTTCCAACGGAGAAAGATGCTGAGCCGACATCCGCTGCCGGACGTGACCCCCCGACTCTCATCTTTCTCCGTGTGGGAGGTGCGCCTCGCAGCGACGTGGTCTGAGGCAACGATCAGGAGTGGGGTCTCCTCCGCGGTCGGCAGCCGCCTTCTACGGTCACTCGCTGCCAGATTCACGGTGCGCCAGTCCTCCGGGGGTTCCTTCACGTCGGGCCAGACTGCTACTCCCTCTGAGCCGTCGCCGGAGTGGCGTTGAGCTTCCCCCTTATCGCGATCCAGGCGGAGAGGGCCACAACGGACAGACCGGACAGGACAGCCCATCCCCCGAAGGCCCAGCGCGCCCCCCAGGTCTGCCACACGTAGCCGAAAGCCGCGTTCGCCGGGAGCGGCAACAATCCCACCGTGGCGTGGTACGCCCCGTAGCCCAATCCCCGCCGCGAAGGACCCACAAGGTCCGCAACCAGCGCCCGCGGCACCGTTTCGATCACGGCACTCACGACGCCGTAGAAGACGAAGAGCGCCCAAGCGTGCCACGTGCGGCTTGCAAATCCAAAACCGATCAACAGCAATGCGTTGGCAAGGAATCCAATCCGCAGCACAGCGGGCCGCCCGTAGCGGTCCGAGAGGATCCCGGCTGGTGTCGCGAGGAGAGCGTACACCACGTTGTACAGCATGTAGATGATCGGGACCCAACGTTCGCTCACACCCAAGTCGTGGGCCCGGAGAATGTAGAAGGCGTACGTGATGTGACTGACGGTGAACAGCCCGACCACAGCCAGAAACCACCCGTACCCAGCCACCTCGCGACGCTCGAGCCTCCTCGAACTCACCGGTGGACGCCGAGGCTCTTTCACGAAGGCCAGCAGGAGCACCACGGCTAGCACTCCCGGCAAGAACGAGAGAGCGAATACGGAACGGTACGCTCCCGTCCAGGCCGTGAGAACCAGAAAGGCGATGAGGGACCCGACCACGGCCCCCGCCGTGTCCATCGCCCGGTGCAGACCGAAACTACGCCCTCGGCCTCCGCCCGTGGAGGAAGCCGCCAGAACCGCGTCCCGCGGCGCCGTGCGGATCCCTTTCCCCACGCGATCCAGGAACCGTAGCGCCAATACCTGTGGCCAGGTAGTACACAGCGCCAGCAGCGGTTTCACAACGTTGGAAAGGGAGTAGCCCAGCACGACTAGACGCTTTGGGCTGCCCGTCCGGTCGGAGTACCAGCCCGAGACGAGTTTCACCAGGCTGGCGGTGGACTCGGCGATCCCCTCCACGACGCCGAGCACCGACCGGCTCGCACCCAATACGCTGGTGAGAAACAGCGGGAGGAGGGGTAAAATCATCTCCGAGGAGACATCGGTGAAGAAACTCACCCAACCCAGAGCCAGGACATTGGCGGAAACCCTGGGCTTTCCCTCCTCGGTGGAGTTCGACTCCTCCAGTCTGTACGTCTCGTTCACCGTCCGTCTCCGCGCGGCGTCTTCTCTCCATCTTCACACGACAGTCCGCTCTCCCGCAGACGGAAGTCTCCCCAGCACCGGGGGAATCTTTCCCCCCCGCCTCACCGGGCCTTGAGACGCCCAAAGGCGAGCTAGAAACCACGAGAAACCATCCGAGTACGGCCCCGGCTGCCGAAAGCCTATGGGCCAAGCCTTCCCCGGACCCGCATTCCACTTTCCACTACGCAGCGGGCGTGGGAGTGAGCAAAGGGAAGTCGGGGCTACCCCCCTCACACCTCACCCTTCTTTCTCTTCTCCGGAAACGCGAATCCGCTCGAAGCTGGAGTACAACGATGGTATCACGAATAGAGTCAGAAACGTGGTGAACGTAAGCCCGAAGATCACTGCGACCGCCATCGGCCTGCGAAACTCGGCACCTTCCGACCGCGAAAGCGCCATCGGCACCATGCCCAGGATCGTGGTGAGCGCGGTGATCAGGATAGGACGCAACCGCGTGCCTGCGCCCTTCACCACGGCGTGCAGGGCGTCGGTGCCGCGCCTACGAAGCTGGTTGATGTAGTCGATCATCACGATCCCGTTGTTCACGGCGATACCCGTGAGGATCAACAGCCCCATGAAAGCGGGCAGGGAGAGGGTCTGGCCGGTGATGGCGAGCCCAAACACCACGCCGATGTAGGCCAGAGGGATCGTGAACATGATTACGAACGGGTGCTTCAGCGACTCAAACTGGCTGGCCATCACCATGAACACCAGCAAAAGCGACAGGGACAGGGCCGCTGCCAGCCACCTGAACACCTCCCGAAGCTGATCGTACTCTCCGCCGATCTCGATGAAGTAGCCGGACGGCAACGAGGCTTCGAGGGGACGGATCTCCTTGCGGATGTCGCGCACCACGCTGCCCAGGTCCCGCCCGTAGATGTTGGCCGTCACCTTGATCACCCGAGACTGGCTCTCGCGCGTAATCTGGATCGGACCCGCGGCCCGCTCCACGCGGACCACCTCGCCCAGCAGAACGCGTTTGCCGAGCGGGGTCTTGAGCGGGATGTTGAGAATCTCAGACAGATGGTCCCGGTCCTCGGGAGCCAGCTTCACCCGAATATCCACCTCGTCGCCCGCGTGGCGGTAGCGGGTGGCTACCTTGCCCACCGTGGCCGTCTGGACGGCGTTCGCCACCACCGCCACCGGAAGACCCAAGCGGGAGGCTCGCTCCCGATCCACCACCAACCGGTACTCAGGCTTCGACTGCTGGATGCTCACGTCCACATCCCGGATGCCCGGCACTACGCTGATGCGCCGGCTCACTTCCTCGCCAATCCTGCGCAGCCGATCGAGGTCTTTGCCGAAGATCTTGATCTCAATGGGGCTGAGCGTTTCCTGCCCCATCAGCTGCGCGCCCATGTCCAGGGCTTCGATCTTCGCCCCGGGGATCTCGGGCAGGCTCTTGCGCAGGGCTTCCAGTACGTCGGTCGAACTCCGCTTCCGCTCCTTTTTGGGTTTCAAGCGGATGTAAAGAAAGCCCTCGTTCGGCCCCTGCGGCGCGTTCCCTCCCGCCAGGTTCAGGGCATCCTCTTCGTCCACACCCACGTTCGTCACAACCGTCCGAATTTCGGGGAAGGCGAGAGTAATCTGCTCGGCGCGCTGCACGATCTCGTCTGTCTGTTCCAGAGCAGTACCGACGGGCATCCGCACCCGGACCAATGCCATCGTCTGGTCCATCTGCGGCATGAATTCGGCCCCCAGAAAGTAGCTGGCCAGCATCGCCACGACGAAGCCGGCGAAGGTCAAGCTGAGGAGCCGCCCTCGACGCCGGAGCACGCGGTAGAGCTGGTTTTCGTACCACGTGCGCAGTGCATCGATGAAGCGGCCGTGAGCGATCCGGCCCAGCTTCTCCCGGATGTCCTTCTCTCGGAAAATCGTCGAGGCCATCATTGGCACCAGGGTGAGGCTCACGAACAGGGAAGCGAAAAGAGCAAAGGCGATCGTGAGGGCGAGCCCCTTGCTGAGCTGACCCGCGATTCCACCCACGAATACCATCGGGAAAAAGACGGCAACCGTGGTCAGCGTCGACGCAGTGATGGCCATGCCGACCTCACTGGCTCCGTCGGCCGCTGCGCGCTTCCGGTCTTTGCCTTCCTCCAGGTGCCGGAAGATGTTTTCGATCACCACCACTGCGTTGTCCACCAGCATCCCCACACCGAGGGCCAGGCCACCGAGCGTCATCATGTTCAATGTGTAGCCCGCGAAGTAGAGGGCGATGAACGTGGCGACGATCGAAAGGGGAATGGCCAGGGCGATCGTAATCGTGGGTCGCCAATTGCGGAGGAAAAGGTAGATCATCAGCATCGCCAGGAGACCGCCCATGGCGGCGTTGCTCGACGTGCGGTGGGTGATCCTCTCGATGATCTCGGACACGTCCCAGGCGGTGTACATCTCGACGCCCGGAGGGAGCAAGCCCTCCAACTCCTGCAGCCGTTTCTTCACGTCGCGCGCCACATTCACCGCGTTGGCGCCCGAGCGCTTGCTCACCATCAAGATCACGCCTTTCTTGCCGTGCACTCGTGTGCGCAAGCGCACGTCGCGGTAGTGATCACGAACTTCAGCCACGTCACGGAGGTAGATGGGCTTGCCCGTGGACGAGAGACCGACGATGGTGCTGGCGATGTCCTCCATCGAGCGGTACTCGCCGTAGGATCGCACTCGGTACTCGGTGTGACCTTCCACCAAGTAGCCCGCCGGGAGGTTCACGTTCGCCGCCCGAAGGGCGTTGACCACGTCGTTCAGGGCCAGGCCGCGGGCTTCCAGAGCTGCCCTGTGCACCTCCACCTCGATTTCGCGAATCTCACTCGATTGTACCAGTGCGGACGCCACGCCGTCAATGCGCTCCAGCCGGCGACCGATGTTCTCGTCCACGTATTTGGCGAGTTCCTTGGGCTCCATATCGCCCACGATGCCGAAGCCCAGAATCGGGAACTCCGACACGTTGTACTTGACCACCAGCGGCTCGCTGGCATCCTCCGGCAGGAACTGCTTGTAGAGGCCTATCCGGTTGCGAATGTCCTGAGCCGCGAAATCCAGATTGGTACCCCATTCGAATTCCACGAGCACCACAGACGCGCCTTCCTGGGAGATCGAACGGATGGATTTCACCCGATTCACGGTGCTGACCATCTGCTCCACTGGCCGAGTGAGGAGCGACTCCACGTCCTCCGGGGACGCACCCGGGAACGAGGTGATCACGGAGACGACGGGGTAGTCCATCTCCGGCAGCAGATCCAGACCCAGCCGAAAGAATGAGATCCCGCCAATGACCACGACGATGGCGATGATCATTGCCGTGGTCACGGGACGCTTCACCGAGAGTTCAGGCAACCACATGCAGATCTACCTCCGGCAGTTTGGCTCTTCACGCACCCAACCGGCGGCACGCACTTACTGGACGACGCGGATGGGGGCGCCGTCGGTCAAACCGAAATTGCCTTCCACAATCACCAGCTCGCCGGGCTCAATGCCCGAAAGGATTTCGGCTTCATTCTCGTTGGTGAGTCCCACTTTCACCCGGCGTAGCTCCGCCACGGTATCACGCGCCACGAAGACCAGCGAGTCGTTCACCACCGCGCTGAGCGGCACAACTACCGCGTCGGGGTGCTCTTCCACAGCGATGTACACATCGGCGAACGTGCCGGGCTTGATTTCCCATCCCGGATTGTCGCACACCACCTGCGCCGTGAAAGTCTTGCTCAAAGGGTCTGCACCAGGATTCACCCACACCACACGCCCCTCGTAGCGCTTCCCGGGCAGGTAGTTGAACTCGAGATACGCCTTCTGCTCTTTGCGCACCAGTTCCACCTCCGAGGCCGGCAGGTCCACCGTCACCTTCACCTTCGACGGGTCAGCCAGAGTCAGCACACCCGAGCCCCTCCCGGAAAGGCCCATCATTGGATTCACCACGTCGCCGACCTCGTGCCACTTGCCGGTGATCACCCCGTCGAAGGGGGCCGTCATGATGGAAACTTCAAGCTGGTATTCAGCCAGGTGAAGATTGGCTTTGGCCTGCTGGTACTGCGCCTCCGCCGCCTGCACGGCGAGCTGCGCTTTTTCGTACTGCTGCTCCGTGACCGTGCCATCCCGATAGAGTTCGGTGAGACGTTCGAGCTCTTTGCGAGCGTTCTCCAGATTCGCCTCGGCAACCGCCAGGGCAGCTTTCGCCTGCTCCAACTGCAACTCCTTGGGGCGCGTGTCCAGCTTCGCCAGTACCTGCCCCTTCCTCACTCGATCCCCTTCTTGCACGTAGATGGCCGCGATCCGACCCCCCACCTCAGGGGTGATGTGGGCGACGCGCCAGGCGTCCACCTGTCCCGTGTGGCGGATCGTGCGGGCGATGCTTTTCCGCTGCGCTGGAGCAACCTTCACTACGGCCGCGCTAAGAGCGGTTGCGTCTTCCGAAGCCTCCCGCCCCGCGCCGCAACCGAACACGAGCGCCAATACCGGCAGCAGAAGCCCAAATCTCCAGAATCGAGTTTTCGCGTTCGAATGATGGTTCGTCCACATGCTCACACCTCGTCCAAGACCAGACCTCACCAGAAACCTATTCGTCTTCTTCACCCAGAATGCCGATGGCCCTTTGGATCTTCGTGGCGGCCACCGAGCAATCGTGGAGTGCCTGAGACCAGTTCGTCTCGGCCTCGTTGAGAGCCAGTTGTGCACTGATCACGTCTAGGCTCGTGACCAAGCCCTGTTTGTAGCTGAGCTCGGCGATCCGTACGCTTTCACGCGCCTGCTCCACGTTCGTCCGTTGCGAGTTGAGGCGCTCTTCTGCTTCGCGGAACTCGAGGTACGCCTGCTCCACCTCCAGCCGCACCTTTCGCCGCACCGCTTCGAGCGCGTAGTCGGCGCTGGTCAACTGGGCCCGCGCCTGGTTCACCCGCGCGTGCGTCGTGAATCCGTCGAAAAGCGGGAAAGAAAGTACGATGTTCACGGTGTAGTAGTCGTCCCAGCGATCCAGCTTGCTGGTGAGTACGTTGCTGCGAAAGTTGTAGTCGCCCACCAACGCGAGCGAGGGGTTGTCGTTCGCCTTGGCAAGTTTGAGAAGGTGCTGGCCCATCTCCAACTGGATTTCGGCTTGCCGTACCTCCGGTCGTTTCAGCAGCGCCAGTCGAATTGCCTCCTCGAGCGGAACCGGCGGCTGCTGATATTCGAAACTTCCCAGAAGGCGGATGGGCGCCTCGGGCCGCACACCGATGATCGTCTTCAGGGCCAAGTAAGCCACGCGCTGGCTGTTCCGCGCCTTCGCCAGTCTCGGCTTCAGGTTGGCTTCCTGAACCCTGGCCCGCAGCACGTCAAAGTCGGTGGCCATTCCCACGCGGCGTCGTTTCTCCACCGTCTCCCGATGCTCCCGGGCCACCTCCACCGCCTGCTGCGCCACACGGACGAAGTCGTCCGCCAGCAGACAGCCGTAGAAGCTCTGGGTCGTCTGCAGAATGATCTCCTGGCGTGCCTGCCGCACTTGCTGTTGCGCGAGCTGGTAGGAGAGTCGCGCCTGCTGGTACGAATGCCACAGGCGGCCGCTGGTGAACAGTGGCTGAGTGAGCCGGAGATTGCCCTGATAGTCCAGCGTGAAGTCCAGCTCAGCCCGGATGGGCTTGGCCGGCACACCGGGAAAATGGAACAAGGGCGGGATCTCGACCGCGAAAACCTTTTCCAGCCAGGTGTAAGTTCCCTGAAGATTCAGCTTAGGTAGAAATGCTCCGAGAGCCTCCCTTTCCCGAGCGCGCGCCGCTTCGATCTGCTGGGCGGCGGCGAGGTAACTGGGGTTTCTCTTGAGGGCCATCTGGATGCAATCGTCCAGGCTTAGACGGAGCGTGTCCTGGGCGGGAAGGGAGAACGGAAAGGACGCCAAGAGCGAAGCGAGAACCACAACCGACTTGAACCTCATCTGAGTTCCTCCCCTTGCAGCTCGTGCTCGTGGGCGAATCATCGATCCCGCGAAGTACCCTGCAGCGGTGCGCGCTCAGCCGGCCTCTCGCTCTCGGCGGCGACACCGGCTGCACCGCGCAAGAAATGCCGGATGATCATGTCAGCGCGATCTTTGAGAGGCCGTGTGTCCCGGCGCATCAACCAGTCAACCGTGTGCATGTTCATCATCCCCAGGAGTTCGAGGGCAAGAGAGCGCTGCTCCTCAAGCGACGCGTGCGGGAGAAACCGCCCGAAGCAGTCCGCCAGGTACTGAACGAATCCTTCCAGTCGCCTCCGGATTTTCGCCCAGCTCTTCTGGAGACCCAGGTCGGCCCGCGGCTGCTCGGCGGTGAAGATTCTGAACAAATCCATGTTCTCCTCGCGCTGGTGGAGCTGGGTGCGCACAAGATTGGCGACGAGCTCCTCCAGTGAGGTGCTGGAGTCGACGGCAGCCCTGAGGACTGGAGCCATCCGATCCATTTTCTCTTCGATCAGCTCGCAGAAGAGGTCCTCTTTGCTCCTGTAGTACAGGTAAAGGGCGCCCTTGCTCAGGCCCGCGCGTTCCGCCACCTCGTCCATCTTCGTATCGTGGTACCCTTTTTCCGCGAAGAGACGGACAGCGGCGTCCAGGATGGCCCGCCGACGCTCTTCCTTCGCTGTAGCGTTCGCGTTCATTTTGCCCTGAGGTGCCATGTGCCCGTACCTCCAGTCCTGACTGACCAGTCAGTCACCGTCTTTTACGTACGAAGTTGCCGCTTGTTTCACAGCGATTCCTGAATTTGTTGTAACAATTCGGCCGGACTGGACACCGACAACGGGTCGCCCCCTGAAGATCGGCCGAACAGCGTCGGTCCCCGCGCGCCGGCCGAGGCGAGAAACGGGGAAAACCCGCTGAGAAGCAATGAATGGGCCATTCCACACGTCCCTCACCGCGAAACCCAACCCTGGGCGTGCCACCCCGCGGTGAGGCCCGACAGGGAGCGAGCCGCTCCCGTTTGGCCCAGCTCCTCACCGGGGACATCTGCTACCCCGGCCATCCGGAGCATTTCGCAGAGCTGTTGCCAAAACCTGGGCGGGCCCAACACTGGACGCCCGTACCGCCCGCAGCGGGCGCAGGCAGCTTCGGGGAAAGCTCTTCATTGCCAGGAGAAGCACGTCCGGCTGAGCCTCGAAAAAGGGACTTCCCACTTTCGAACTCGATTACTTGCCACCGCGGTAGTCAAGGAGCGAAAGCTCGAGCGCAAACGGTAGCGGAGCCCGACAGTTTTCCCTGATCGCAGAGGCTCAGTCCTGGTGTCGCCGAAAGGCTACCGCGCCGGTGGGGCAGCCCCTGATGCTCTCGTCGGGACCCGGTTGTGCCTTGCGCGTGCGCGCTTCCCTCAGTCGGTCCCGTCAGGCCCTGCGCCCCAGCGGTTTGCTACAAGTCC
>CAYXFI010000101.1:0-11318 GCA_964464205.1 uncultured Cytophagia bacterium | reverse complement strand
GAGGTGCAAGGTGGAGAGGTGTGTCTGTACACCGCCTGGTACCTGCTGGAGAACTACGGGAAGATCGAGAAGGTCACCGAGCTGGTGGACGAACGTGTGTTCTACATCGCACCAACGGTGAATCCAGACGGAAGAGCCTGGTGGTTCGACCAGCCGAACACGAGCAGCTCCTCGCGAAGCGGCCTGAAGCCGGTGGACAACGACAACGACGGCTTGTACGACGAAGACGGCTACGACGACTTGGATGGTGACGGATTCATCTGCCAGATGCGCAAACGGGTACCCTTCGGGCAATACCGCGTGAGCAGCGCGGACCCGAGGCTGATGGAGCGGGTGGAGTTCGGAGAGGTGGGCGACTACATTCTGCTGGGCTACGAAGGCATCGACAACGACGGCGACGGGCTGATCAACGAGGACGGGCCGGGCGGCTACGATCCGAACCGCAACTGGCCTGCGGACTGGCAACCCAACTACGTGCAGTACGGCGCTGGGGACTACCCCTTGTCGCTGCCCGAAGCGAGAGCCGTCGCCCAGTTTTTGCTGGAGCATCCCAATGTGGCTGGGGTCCAGTCCTACCACAACTCGGGCGGCATGATTCTGCGAGGACCCGGCGCCGAGAGCGTCGGCGAGTACCCCTACCAGGACGTCCGCGTGTACGACCGACTCGGCGAGGTGGGCGAGCTGATCCTGCCTTTCTACCGGTACATGGTCATCCACAAAGATCTGTACACGGTCCACGGCGGCTTCATCAACTGGACCTACGAAGGTCTCGGAATTTTCTCCTTCTCTAACGAACTGTGGAGCTCGTACGAGTACTTCAAGCGAAAACCTCCCGAGTCCAAATCACGGGACTGGCGTGCCTCTTACCTCGCCCGGCAGAAGGATCGGCTCAAATTCAACGATCTCCTCGAACTGGGGGACATGTTCGTCGACTGGCACCCGTACAAGCACCCTACGTACGGCGACATTGAAATCGGTGGCTGGAAAAAGTGGGCCTACAGAGTGCCCCCGGCTTTTGCGCTGGAAGAGCTCTGCCACCGCAACTGCGCTTTCACCCTCTTCCACGCGGACCAGATGCCCAAGCCCGCGATTCACGAAATCCAGGCCGAGAAACTCGGCAAGGATCTCTACCGGGTGAGGGCGGTGGTGGCCAACGAACGAATCATTCCGACCATGTCGCAGCAGGCCGTACGCTACAAACTGCAACGCCCGGACCGCGTGATTCTTTCGGGAGACGGCATCAAAGTGCTCGCGGGAGGGCCGGTGAGGAATCGCTGGCTCGGCAAGATGCAGCCCGTGAAGCACCATCCCGAGAAGATCCGGTTGGAAGAGGGGATCCCCGGGATGTCGGAGCGCGTCGTGGAGTGGGTGGTGCAGGGCCGCGGTCCGGTCACCATCACCCTCGACTGCCTCAAAGGAGGCGTGGTCCGACGCCCGGCCCATCTCGAGTGAGGTTGGCTTTCTGCGACGCCCACAGCGCGCCGAGCTGAGGAGGGCGACCCCTTCCCGAGGCGAAGTCTCCGCACTGCCACAACAGAGCTCGCCCGGCCTCACGCCTGCCATTCCGAGGGCCTGCGTCAGGGCAACCGGTCGCGACCAACTCAAACGCTCCGGCGATCGCCGAGAGCTCGTACCGCCAAAGCAGAGAAGACAACGTGGACATGGCCGCCGGGCAACGCCGAATCAGTGGGGGACCTGCCGCAAGCAGGCGCCGGTCCGGAATCGAACACGCCTCATCCTGGAATGCTCGGCAGCCTCACCCCTCGAGGTGAGGGCGAAACTGCCCCCCTCCTACCCAGGAACCGCCCGGGGCATGTGACGTTTACCCATCGCCGAGAGCCGGAAGGGCTGGTGAACTCACATGAAGCGCATTCTACCGACAGCGGCCGCTCTTCTTCTTGCGGCATGTCTGAGTAGCACGGCGCGGGGCCAACCCCGCTCCGTGGTCGTCGCCGCCCGGGATGAGCCGGATTGGACGATCAAGGTCGATCTGCCGCCGCCTCCGGGATTCATCCACGGGCTACAGCGCTACGCACCAGCCGGCTACCACGACGTCCGCAGACTCCGCATTCAGCTCACCCGCCTTCTCACAATGGTCTCAGGCCGCTGGGTCCCCGATACCACGTCGTTCGAAACCGTCTTCGCCAGATTGAACCAGCTCCCGAGAGAACAGCAGAACCGGGCGATGCTCTACGCGCTGGCCGGACCGGTAGCAATGAAAGCGCAGAGCTGGACCCACGGTTTCTTCCGTCGCCACAAGATCCCGCTCCTCGAACCCCACGCCCAGGGCATCCGGCTCAAACCGCTGCGCCTGTCCAGCTTGCTGCGGACGTGGTACGAGGTCAGACTGAACCGCTACACGTACACCTACCTGCAACTCCCGCGGTGGAGGGCTACGGTGTACCACGCCCGTTCGCCGACCTACTGGAGCAAAGGCCTGTGGTGGGGGATCAGCCGAACCTACTCCCTCTCGCTGCAACGCTCCGGCGGGAGAGGCTGGAAGTCGCTCTCGCTGTCCGTCTACCGGTACAGCAACTCGTCCCTGGCTTACGCTCAAATCGACCGAATTGAGACCCGTTGGCGGTCCTACTGGAGAATCGCACTACGGTGGGAATGGATCGCTTCGCCGTGAAGCAACCGCCCCCTTCCTCCGGGCCGCTCACTGCCGACGCTTGGGCCGGGAACTCGTCCCACGCGAGGCCCGCGCCATCGGTGCGCCCGGCTCAAGGTTTGTAGCCCGTCCAGCGGGTGATGGTGCGCCAGAGCTCCTTGCGACCGCGCCCATCCACCGCCGAGTGCTCGATCACTTCCTCTGCACCCAGCGGATCAAAAGTGCGCCGATGTTCGTCCAGGTTCCGACGCGCCTGGCTGGAGGAGAGCTTGTCCACCTTGGTGGCAGCCACCACGTAGGGAATGCCCAGCGAATTCAGCCACTCGGCCATCTGCACGTCTAAACGTGACGGTTCGTGCCGCGCGTCAACGATGAGCACCGCCCCGCGCAGGTGTTGCGAGGCGCGGAAGTAGTTCTCGATGAGCTGGCGCCATTTCATGCGCATCTCTTTAGGCACGTTGGCAAAACCGTAGCCGGGGAGGTCCACAAGGTAGAGGTGCTCGTCCACTCGGTAGAAGTTGATCGTGCGGGTCTTTCCGGGATTGGAGCTCACCAACGCGAGGCGCTTGCGACCCACAAGGGCGTTCAGCAGGCTCGACTTGCCCACATTGGAACGTCCTGCGAAGGTGACCTCCGGAAGGCCGTCCCTGGGTAGATCCTTCGGGTTCCCCACCGCGCGGAAGAAACGCACGTTCACCTCGTCACACCTCCTTCCCGCAAACCAGCCCCCGACTGCAGGGCCACCCCCGGACCGTCCCGAACCTGAAACCCCTCGGCCAGCACGCCCGGTTCGCCTCAGGTGTCCCGGCGGTCCAGTCCGTCCACCAGCGCCAGCTCCAGCACGTCCTCAATTCGCTTGGCCAGACGAATTTCCAGCCCTCGGCGCAGGGCCTGCGGCAGCTCGAGCAGATCCTTGCGGTTCTTCTCGGGAACCACGACCATCCGAATGCCAGCCCGTTGCGCCGCGAGCAGTTTCTCGTTCAATCCTCCCACCGCCAGGACGTTGCCGCGCAGCGTGATCTCTCCGGTCATGGCCACGTCCGGACGCACCTTCTTCCCGGATAGGGCGCTGATCAACGCGACCGCCATCGTCACACCCGCAGAAGGCCCGTCTTTCGGGATGGCACCCTCGGGCACGTGGATGTGGATCTCACTCTTGTCGAAGATCTCGGGATCGATGTCGTACTCACGCGCGTGCGCACGGGCGTAGGTGAGAGCCGCGCGTGCGGACTCGCGCATCACTTCCCCGAGCTGGCCGGTGAGGATCACGTCTTTGTTGCCGGGCACCACCGAGGCCTCCACAATCAGCAGTTCACCGCCGTAGGGAGTCCAGGCAAGACCGGTGGCCGCGCCCGTCAGCAGCTCGGACTCCGCCAGCGTCTCGGTGTACTTCGGCACGCCGAGGTACTTGCGCACCGATCGCTCCGTGACCGTCACCCGGCCACCCTTGCCTTTCTCCGCGACCTCCTTGGCCAGCTTCCGGCAAATGGCGGCGATCCCTCGCTCCAGGTTGCGGACCCCCGCCTCCCGCGTGTACTCCCGGATGAGTCGGCGGATCGCGCCCTCCGTAAACCGGACTTTCTCCGGGTCCAGCCCGTGCTCTTTAAGCTGCTTGGGGATCAGGAAGCCCTTGGCAATCTCCAATTTCTCGTGCTCGAGGTAGCCCGGGAGCTCGATGATCTCCATCCGATCCTGCAGTGGCTCCGGGATGTCGTGCCGGACGTTCGCCGTGGTGATGAACAGGACTTCCGACAGGTCGTAGTCCACGTCCAGGTAGTGATCGTTGAAGGCCTTGTTTTGCTCCGGATCCAGAACCTCCAGCAGCGCGGCCGCCGGGTCACCCCGGAAGTCCACGCTCATCTTGTCCACTTCATCCAGAAGGAACACGGGGTTCACCGTGCCCGCTTTCTTCATGCCCTGGATGATCTTGCCGGGCATCGATCCGATGTAGGTGCGGCGGTGACCGCGGATTTCAGCCTCGTCGCGCACGCCCCCCAGAGACACGCGCACGAATCTGCGCCCCATCGCTCTTGCGATCGACCGCCCCAGGCTGGTCTTGCCCACCCCGGGCGGGCCGACCAGGCACAGGATCGGGCCTTTCATCCGTCCGACCAACTTGAGAACGGCAAGATGCTCCAGAATCCGCTCCTTGGGTTTCTTCAGCCCGTAGTGATCTTCGTCCAGGATGCGCCGCGCCTCTTCCAAATCGAGCCTGTCCTCGGTGCGCTGGTTCCACGGCACCGCCAGGAGCCAGTCCAAGTAGTTGCGAGAGACGGTGGCCTCGGGCGACATCGGAGGCGTCTTGCGCAGTTTCTCGAGCTCTTCCAGCGCTTTAGCCTCCACTTCCTTCGGCATGCCCGCCTCTTCGATTTTCTTCTTCAGCTCCGCGGTTTCCGGATCGTACGGAGCTTCCTCCCCCAGCTCCTCCTGGATTGCCCGCATCTGTTCCTGGAGGTAGTAGTTTCGCTGCGAACGCTGAATCCGGCTACGGACCTTCTCCTCGATGTTCTTTTCAAGCTCCAGAATCTGTTTCTCCGACTCCAGGACCTCCAGCAGGGCGAGGAACTGGTCCATCAGCGTCGGCGCCTCGAGGAGCACCTGCTTCGTCTGAACATCCCGCAGAATGTGCGCCGAGATGAAGTCGGCAATGTGCTGCGGCGAGCTGATCTGCTCGAGCGAAACCAGTACGTCCTCCGGGATTTCCCGGTTCAGCCGGATGTATTCGGAGAACAGGGTCTTGGTGTGTCGGATGGTCGCCTGGAGTTCCGGGCTCATCCGCTCGTCGGTGTGGACCACGTTCACCGTGGCTTCGAAGAAATCGGGATTGCGCAAGAAGCGCCTCACCCGAACCCGAACCAGACCTTCCACAAGAACCTTGAAGAGCCCGTTCGGTAGCTTGAGGATCTGCAGAATTCGGGCGGCCACGCCAACGCGATAGAGGTCACTCTTTTTCGGCTCGCTCTCGCTCTGGTCCCTTTGGGCAAGGAGCAGGATGATGCGATCTCGCTCCATCGCCACCTGAATGGCGTACACGGATCGCTCCCTGCCAACGAGCAGGGGCGTGATCACCCGCGGGAAAACCACCATGTCCCGAAGCGGCAGAATCGGCAAGCGTTCCCGGATGACGGGCGGTTCGACCTCATCCGTGCGCACGGTGAGTCGGTCGTCGGCCCAGTCCGCCGTCTGCTCGTCTCGGAACTGCTCCTCCACCTCGTCGGTGTCGGTCAAAGGAATTTCAACGGTGCGTCTTTTCTTCACTGCTGCTCACCTCAAATCAACCCAGGTTGTACTTCCACGCTGGCGACTCCTCGCCGCGCCCCCCGCGCGGCCCGGAGAAACCGCTCCAAAAGAAAAAATCTCCCACACCCGCCTTCGCGCCTCGTGTGGAAGATTCGTCGAACGTCGGGGGCTTCAGAGCGCTCGTCCAGTGAATTCTTCGGATTCCGCCCTCCCCAACTGGCTTCCTTCCCGACGCAACCTCACGCTCTCCGCTGCACTCTTCTGTACTCGATGATCGGCTCCGCCTCCCCCCGCACCGCACTGGCAGTGATCCGAACCGCCTGCACATCCCGGCGCGAAGGGATCTGGTACATCACGTCCAGCATCACCTCTTCCATCACGGCCCGTAGTCCCCTGGCACCGGTACCGCGCTTCATGGCCATCCGCACGATCTCTTCCAGCGCGTCATCGTCGAAACTCAGCTGGACGCCGTCGAGCTCCATCAGCCGCTGGTACTGGCGCACCAGCGAGTTCTTCGGCTCGCGAAGGATCCTCATCATTGCCGTCTCATCGAGCTCCTCGAGCGTGCAAATCACCGGAAGCCGTCCCACCAGCTCGGGGATGAGCCCGAACCTGAGCAAGTCTTCGGGCTCCACTTGCCGGAGAACTTCGCCGAGGCTCTTGCCTTCGCGGCTCCTCACCTCGGCCCCGAAGCCCATTTCCCTCTTGCCCACCCTGGCGGCGATGATGCGATCCAGGCCTTCGAAGGCCCCACCGCAGATGAACAGGATGTTCGTCGTGTTGATGTTGATCAGGTGCTGTTCCGGATGTTTCCGCCCGCCCTTGGGCGGCACCGCGGAAATCGTCCCTTCGAGGATTTTCAGGAGCGCCTGTTGCACGCCCTCGCCGCTCACATCCCGCGTGATGGACGGGTTTCCGTCTTTCCGCGCGATCTTGTCGATTTCGTCGATGTAGACAATCCCTCGCTGGGCCCTCTCCACATCGTAGTCCGCGGCCTGCAACAGGCGAACCAGGATGTTCTCCACATCCTCGCCCACGTAGCCAGCCTCGGTCAGTGTGGTTGCATCGGCGATCGTGAACGGGACGCGGAGGAAGCGGGCCAAGGTCTGCGCGATCAGGGTTTTCCCTGTCCCCGTGGGGCCGATCAACAGGATGTTGCTCTTCTGGATCTCCACATCATCGAAGGGGTCGGCCGCCTCGATGCGTTTGTAGTGATTGTACACCGCAACGGCCACCACCTTCTTGGCGCGTTCCTGCCCGATCACGTAGTCATCCAGTTCCCGCTTGATCTCCTCCGGAGTGGGAATGCGGCTGCGGCGGAGGGCGGAACGCCGCCTCTGACTGTCCCGGATGATTTCTCCGGCGCTGCGGACGCACTCGTTGCAGATGTAAACATCCGGTCCGGAAACGATAGCATCCACCTGGTCGGCGCTCTTACCGCAAAAAGAGCAAACCACGTTGTGCGCAGGTGGTTCGCGGTAGTAGTTCGTCATGGCGCGACGGTCTCGTGAGCTACTTGCGCTTCGAAGTCGGCTTTCTCACCAGCACTTCGTCGATGATACCGTATTCCTTCGCTTCTTCCGCCGACATGAAGTAGTTCCGTTCGGTGTCGCGCGCGATCCTCTCCACGGGCTGGCCCGTGTGCTTGGAGAGGATTTGATTCAGCCGTTCTCGCAGCGTCAGAATCTCGCGAGCGTGGATCTCGATGTCGGTCGCCTGGCCCTGGGCTCCGCCCATGGGCTGATGGATCATGATCCGGGAGTGCGGCAGGGCGGAGCGTTTGCCCGGTGCCCCGGCCGCCAGCAGAAGCGCCCCCATGCTGCTCGCTTGCCCCATGCAAATCGTCGCTACGTCCGGCTTGATGTACTGCATCGTGTCGTAGATCGCCAGTCCCGAGGTAACGTAGCCGCCCGGCGTGTTCAAGTAGAGATAGATGTCCTTGTCGGGATCTTCCGCCTCGAGGAATAGCATTTGGGCGATCACCAGGCTGGCCACGGCATCGTCGATGGTCGTGCCGATGAAAATGATCCGTTCTTTGAGCAGGCGCGAGAAGATGTCGTACGCTCTTTCGCCTCGCCCAGTTTGCTCGACTACGATTGGTACAAGTCCCATATGCTAACACCGTCAGATGGTGTGCTCAAACCGCAGCGCGATCAACATCACTGATCGTGGGAAAAAAAGAACTCGCAGTCCCTGTTCAATCGTTTTCGTATTCCTCCCCTATCCCACCAGGAACGTCCACTTTTCGTTCCTGGTAGTACGGCCCCTTCACCTCCACCACTTGCACCCGTTCCTCCAGTGCCCTATACAACCGCTCTGACTCCAGGTCATGGCGCAGGTTCCGCCTCGCTTCTTCCGAAGCGTACCGTTTGCGGATTTCCTCTGCCCGCTCCGGATTCGACTTTATAGCATCTTCGATGTAGACGTCAACGTCGTCCTCTGTGATCTCGATGCCAAGTTTCTCCAGCAGTTTCCTTCTCAGAAAAGTCCATTTGGCGAGGTGAATCGCCTCCGGCCGCAGCTCTTTGGCCAAATCAGCGTCAGGGATCCGGGAATCCGGATGATCTTTCCGGTACTCTTCCATCAAAAAGCGCAACACCCGCTCCACCGCCACCTGAGGAGGGGTGAAATTCACACTTTTGGTGATCTCATCGCGGATGTTGTCGTGGAACAATGCCCGCGTGGTCACGTCGGCTTCCGCCTGCATCATCCGACGAACCGCCTCCCGCAGCTCCTCGACGCTTTGAAAATCTCCCACATCCCTGGCGAACTCGTCATCAAGCTCCGGCACCTCACGCCGCCGAACGCTTTCGACCGCCAGCGAATACGTGTGCTCACGGTCCAACCCTACGCCCTCGCTTGCGCCGCCAATGATCGGCTTGCTCGTCCTAATCTGACGGATTTCGCCCGGCTTCACTCCCATCAACTGCTCAACCAGTCGCCGATCATCCTCGTCCAAGCTGGGGGAGGCCGGAAGCGGGATCGCCACTTCCTCTTCTTTGACCCCCACGAGGGGCAGGCCGCTCGGATCCAGCTCTTTCAGCCGTCCCAGCACGATGTCGCCTTCTTTTGCCCCGTCCTCCACCTCGAGCTCGATGGCCTCGTTCTCACGCATCCGCTCGAGCCGAATGTCCACGTCCTCGTCCGTCACTTCCACCACAGGTCGCTCTACTTTCACCCTGGAGAGGTCCGGCAATTCCACATCCGGCACAACTTCCACCTGTAGACGGATCCAGAGGCGCTCACCCGGCTCATAGGTGTGGTCCACCAGCACCGGATTGCCAATGATCTCGAGATTGTGTTCCCCTTCCACCTCGGACAGACGACGGAAGGCGAGTTCCTCTGCAATGTCCAGCACTACATCTTTTTGGAACATCTGGCGGACGATGTTCATCGGAACCCGGCCGGGGCGGAATCCGCGAAGTCTCACCTTCCTCCGCAGATCGGCGAGTCTCTCCTCCACAAGGGCATCCACTATCTCGGCGGGGAAGGCCATCTCGATTTCTCGGCGGTTGGCTTCCAGTTCTCTGACTTCCAGTTCGTACGACGCCATCGACCTTCTAGCTCCTGTTCGCTCACTCCATCACTCCATCACAAAGAAAAGCCGGGCCACCCGGCCGGCTTGTGGTGCGAGAGGGGGGAGTCGAACCCCCAAGCCCTTTCGGGCACTAGATCCTAAGTCTAGCGCGTCTACCAGTTCCGCCACTCTCGCAATTGCCAAGTGACGACGTGGACACTTTTAATATACCCATTTGGGGGTCGAATGTCAACACTTTTGGCCTGCGCCGATCCGGACTCTTTCAGAGAAAACAAAAGGTTGGACCACCTCAGGGTATATCTCCGTCCTGTGGCTGGCGAATCCGCTCTTCTATCTCCGGCTGCCATCGTTCCAGGATGCTGACCATCCGTGGGTCGAAATGCCGGCGTGCGTTGCCCTTGAGCTGCTCGAGGGCTACCTCGGGCGACAAAGCACCACGGTACGGGCGCACACTGGTCATCGCCTCGTAGGCATCCGCTACTGCGACAATCCGCGCGTAAAGGGGAATGGCCTCACCCTTGAGCCCAAGGGGATAGCCCGAGCCATCGTAGCGCTCGTGGTGGTGGAGGACGGCTGGAATCAGGTCGGCGAGTTCCTCCACGGGTTCCAGGATCCTGGCCCCAACCGTGGGGTGTGTCATCACGTGGCGGTACTCCTCTTCCGTGAGTTTGCGCGGTAGGGAGAGGATCTGCTCGTGGATGCCAATCTTGCCGATGTCGTGCAGCAGCCCCGCCAGCTCGACGCGCCGCACTTCCACCCTGGACAGCCCAAGATGCTCGGCGATGCTAGCGGCGATGCCCGCCACGCGCCGGGAATGGCCTTCGGTGAATTTGTCCTTCGCCTCGAGGGTGAAGACCAGCGTCTGAATCGTGTTCAACAGAAGCCGCCGCAACTGGCGCGAACGTTCGATCAGCTCCTCGGTCCGCTTCAGCACTTTGCTCTCCAGCTCCTGCTGGTAGGCGCGCAGCTCCAGTTGCAAACGGCGCTTCTCGATCGCTCGTTCTACGGACAGAACGAGCTCGTCCAGATTCAGCGGCTTCATGAGGTAGTCGAAAAAACCGGCCTTCAAGGCTTCAATGGCGATCTGCGTGTCCGCCAGCCCTGTGATCACAATGAAATGGGTATCGGGGCACAGGTGTCTGACCCTTCGGTAGAGTTCGATTCCCGAGATTCCGGGCATGCGAATGTCGGTGAGAACCACGGCGAAACGCTGATCGCGCAGGAGGGAGAGAGCTTCTTGGGCATCGGAGAGGGTCTCGCAGGCAATACCGGCCCGCTCGAGCGTGCGTTCGACCAGTTCCAGCACCGCAGGATCGTCATCGACCACTAGGACCCGCGTCGAGGAACGAGCGTCCATCCCACCGCCGTCCATGGCAACTCCTTTCGGCTGATGACCAGATGCCTGCTTTTCCCCACTCAGCATCCAAAATACGCATACCCTCTCAGCATGTCAAGTTAAAGGCATGTGATTCCTGAGCCCAGACTCGAGAATCATGAAACTCCTGGCGGCGGAAAGCTGAGACCAAAGCCGCCCGTCCCCGTGCGGTTTGCGGCGCTCCCAGGAAGAACCCAAGCGCTGGGCAAACCGTGAGAACACTGCCCATAGACCGCCAATGCAAACCCGAACCGAGCCACCGACTCTCAAGCGTAGCCGGATCCGTCACCCCTTGGAACTTTCGACTGCAGCGAGGAAGACAGGGGCTAAGGGACAGCTAAAGCAGAAGGATCGGGCTGACGATGCGCGCATTCCGCCCGCGCAGGAGGATCCGCAGGGGGAGGCCCCGCTTTGGCTTCAAAAAGGCGGGGAAAGATTCGCTCAGAGGGGCCCGTCAAGAGGAAGCCGCCAGTGGAGTCCACACCTTACCGCCGCGCATGCGACCTCCCGCAACAGGACGGCAGTCCCTGCTCGAGCAACGGCGAAGGGGCGCG
>CAYXFI010000100.1:0-11387 GCA_964464205.1 uncultured Cytophagia bacterium | reverse complement strand
GTAGCGCGGTAGCGGCGCCCGGCCCCCCAGTTCGTCGTTCGGCCCCTTGGCGACGAACTCGCGGTACTGGGTCTCCATGGGGTAGATCACGTTGCCGTCACGATCGATCGTACGGGCCTGCACCACCAGCGCCACACCGTCCACGTACTGGTGACCCGACCCTTTGGGCCACTCGCCCGAAGGGCTGTCGGGCCAGTGAGCGATCTCGCCCCAGTTGATGAAGATCGTCCGGACCAGGTTGCCGTCCATGATGCCCTGGCGCCGATACACCGGGTTACCCACGTTCGGATCCGGCTTGCGCTGAGCAAACGCAACACCGGTGCCCAGCACACACAGGCTCAAGATGGCCAGTCCAGCACCTACGCGCCTTCGACGCATGGTCATTGCTCCCTGCGAAGTCGAAAGGCCAGCACTCGCTAACTCGAATGAGTTCACTCCGGCCAGGGACCGGTCCTCAGTCGCCAATCATGCCACCCCCAATTCACAAATCAACGGAACCGGACCCATGCGGCGATCCATCAGAACTCCACGGAGAAACCGACCTGCACTTCCCGCGGAGCCGAGTAGAAGTCCGGGCGGATGAAATAATCTTCCAGCCGATTCAGACCCCGCGGTCTCAAACCGCCGACGTAAATGGGCGCCAGCGTGTAGCCGGCGCGCCCCGTGTCGGTGAAAACTTCCAGCTCGTTCAGCCTGTCGAACAGGTTCAGCACTCGAACGTAGAGCGAAGCATTCAGTTTGCCCAGACGGATGTTTCGATAGGCGTACAGATCGAAGTTCAGGTAGATTGGCTTTCGGGCCGAATTCTCCACCGCCGTCTGAATGTTCTGAAACGTGGGTGTGTACGGCAGCCCGGTGCCGAAGCGCCCGATGAGGCTCACCACGAAGCTCTGGGGATACCCAAGCGTGAGGGTGGCGTTGATCTGGTGCCGACGGTCCCAGTTGAGCGGCACCATTTGCTTTTCCGTCTCGCGGGGTGGTTCGGTTTGCTGATCCAAGAACGCGGTGTTGGGATCGCTGGCATTGCCTTTGGCGATCTGGAAAGTGTAATCGATCGTAGCGCCCACACCGCCCGACTGACGCTTCTCGAAGGCCAGCGTAAAGCCCTTCACCTGCCCGTAGTCCCGATTGATGTAGCGTCCGTATCGGATGCCCTGAAGGGTCATCTTCACTTCGGTGCCGAGCAGGTTGCGGATGTCTTTGTAGTACACGGTGGCGTCGATCGCGAAGTCCTGCCCCAGCTGCTGTTGCAGTCCGATCTCGTAGATCACCGTCTTCTGAGGCTTCAAGTCGGCATTGCCCACCGTGTTCAGCAGGCTGTTCGGAGGGGGCGAGGGAGTGCTCTGCAGCGGGTAGATGTCGAACTCGGGATTCACGTACAGGTACTGGAAGTTCGGAATCTGGAAGAAGTGACCATACGAGATGTGCAGTGCCCCTTTGTCCGAGATCGGATAGGCAAGTCCCAACCGGGGGCTGATCTGGTAGCTGGTTTCCGCGCGGCGCTTGGGCGAGATGTCCGGCCGGCTGAAATCGAGGGGCACTTCCCCATCGGGGTCAAAGTAGTCGAAGCGCAGGCCCGCGTTGACGATCAGGTAGTCGAATTCCATCTTGTCCTGCACGTACACGGCGGCTTCCAACGGGAAGTGCTCGTATTGATTGTTGTTGAACGTGGTCAACGGGGCAATGCGCTGGGGGAGCTCGGGGATCACTTCGTACTCGTGCAGCCACAGCCGGTGACGACGAACCTCCATGCCCGTCTTGATCTGGTGTTGATTGGTCACCTGGCTGGTGAGATCCAGCTTCGCCAATGTGGTTGTCGTAGAGCGCCGGAAGTGCCACATTTGCATCCCGCCGCTCAGGAACGCATTCGCTCCCGTATCCTGGAGCCGCATGCGGCTCACGTAGCGGCTGTCAAAGGGATCCTCGTACACGTACTGCTTGTAGCGCGTCCGGAAGTGGGCGAGCTTCAGTTCGAAGAACGTCCGATCGCTCAGCACGTGCGTCCACGTGAGGGTGTGGTTGTAGCCCCGTCGGTAGCGGCGGTAGTCGCCGTCCGGATTCAGCCGGAAACGGTGGTCGTAGATGCGGAAGTCGTTCCTTTGTAGCAGTAGCTCGTAGTTGAATTTGTTCGAGGGATTCGGCCGGTAGGTGAATTTGGCTTGCCCGGTGACGCGCAGGCTGGGGTTCATCGGCACCGGCTCCGCCTCATCCATCAGTCTGCGCGCCAGCTCCTCGCTGAAGGAATACACCTGACCGTGCGACATCACCTGCCATCGCGAAGGATCGTCGGCGGTGAAATCCGAGTGATCGCTCGGCACGAACACCTTTTTGCCGTAGATGTAGCCCTCATCGTAGTAGAACCGCCCCAGCGCGAAGAAACGCAGCTTCTCCCCAAAGATCGGGAAAGGCCCGCTCAGGCTGGCCTGCAAGCTGTACGTGGGGTTGATCTTTTCGATGTTCCAAAAGATCCGCTTGTGCGTACTCAGGTAGTCGCCGAAGTACGCTTCCACCCTCCCTTCGAGTTTCTCGCCGCCCTCTTTGGTCACGATGTTCACCACGCCGGACATAGCCTGGCCGTACTCGGCGTTGAATGTGCCGCTGATCACCTGAAGCTCCTGGATCGCGCTGTTCTCCACCTCCAGCGCATAGGTGCCCGAGTACACGTCGTTCACGGGCACGCCGTCGATCATGTAGACCACCTCGCCGAGTCTGCCGCCTCGGAAGTGGCCTTCCACCACGCCGGCCTGCAGGTTCACCACGTCTTCGAACCGCTCTACCGGCAGTTGCTGAATCACCTCGGAGCCGACCACTGCCTCCGTCGAGGTCAGGTCCATCTGCACCAGCGGGCGTTCGGCCACCACCGTGATTTCTTTGCCCAGCTCCACAACCGTCCGTTGCAGCTCGAAATTCACCGTGGTGGTCTTGTCGATGGAAATGCGGACGTTGTTCACCACCACCGGCCGGTAGCCGATCATCTGGGCCCGCACGCTGTACACACCCGGCGGGATCCGAAGGACGATGTAGTTGCCGTCGAGGCCCGTCGCCGCTCCAAGCGTGGTACCCTCAATGATCACGTTCACCCCGGGCAGGGGCTCGCCCGTGTCACGGTCCACCACCTTGCCGGCGAGTTTACCGGTGGTGCCGGCCGACCCAGTGGCGACACACACGGCGACGGACAAAAGCACGTACGCTACGAAGCGCCAAGCTTTCATCACAGGCTCCACAGGCCGCTTTGTCTTCTTGCCCCTTCTGAAGGTACTACTCCACCACGGACATCTCCCCGGATGGCTGAGTCTCCTCGGAACGCATTCCGATCTCTCGCGGAGTCGCAAACCCGCTGAGTCCACACGCCTCCCGCTATGCCGAAGGATCGCAACAAGTTAGTCCCGGGCAACCTCAGGAGAAGTGCCGAGAATCTCGAAACGTTGCGCCCCAGCACTCCGGCGAAATCCCCCCACAGCTTGGTACGCACCTACCGAATGGTCCTCCCGCAAAGCCGCTGAGCTGCCCCGTCCCCGGTCCACTGACGGTCGCGGGACACCACTCCCCCTGCTCTCGAAGAAATGCCCAGGGCCTCGCAATCCTGTGCCCCAGGTGCCATGCTCACAACGTCTCGGTACCCGCAGCCCGGCGCGCACTCGACGATTCGATCTGCCGCAAACTCACGGAGCAACCAGTTGCCGCGCGAAGCCAGAAGAGCGGGGTAGGCGGTCCCGCCGTGCCGTCGCTCCGGCGCTCGGAGACTCCGCGCTTCGCGTCGCCTCAGCAAGGCTTAGTTTCCCTTGGCTGCGGCGCGCGGGTCACCTCCCACCTCGCCGCCGGGTCAGCCACCCGGCACCGTCCTACCGTTCAACCTGCGAGACGCAGCGAATCAGTGAGGACCCAGACCGCGAGAAGCAAAAGGGCGCGGGTGGCGAACCCGCGCCCTTTGCACCGCCTACTTGGCCAGAACCATCTTTCTAGTCATCACATGGCCGACCGTGGAAAGCCTCACGAAGTACACACCGCTGCTCAGGTGCCTACCAAAGTCGTCGGTGCCGTCCCAGGTGATCTTGTAGGTACCCGGCAGCCGATAGCCTTCGACCAGGGTGCGGACCTTCTGGCCCGTGAGGTTGAAGATGTCGATCCGCACGTGGCCGGGCTTGTCCACCGAGAACTCGATCGTCGTGCTCGGATTGAACGGGTTCGGGTAGTTCTGCTTGAGCCCGAACTCCGTCGGCACCGGCGTTCCTTCCGGACCGGTGACCTCTTCCACCCCGGTGATGAGGATCGTGACCGGTTCGATGGTGAAGTCGTCGTACCAGCAGTAGCCCACCGGGAAGCTGGTGAACCGAGCCCGGACGGAAAGACCCGCGGCGTCTTCCGGAGAGTGGGAGATCACCGTGTAGTAGGTCCAGCCCGCGCTGTCGGCCGTCTGATCGAAGTACACGAACTGGTCTCCGCCGGTCAGGTCCCACGCAGTCCGCAACGGCTCACGGTGGTAGAAGAAGCAGAGCCCGAGGCGGTCATTGTCCCGCACTGGGGTGATGTAGCTGGGCAGGAAACGCTCGTCGGTGTTCACACTGTCCCAGCGCGCCCAGACGGAGATCTTGTACCACTTGTTGGGCTCCACCGGCACAGGCTCGGAGTAGAACACCATCTCGTCGGCGTTGTCGTCCTGCTCCCGCAGCAGCGCCGAGTATTTGCCGCTGTGAGCGTAGGTCGTGTCCAGGTTGGCGTAGCCGATCTCGGTAGAGCTGGTCCAGTTGAGCCAGCCCAGAGGCGTCTCGGCGTTGCCGTTGAAAATGCCCATCGACCAGGGGTCGCTACCGCAGTACACGTTGTCGAACCACACGGTACCCGTGGCGTTCTTGCCCATACCGAGCAGGACCACAACGCTGTCGGGATCGGCACCCTCGGGAATCACGACGCCGGCCGTGTATTCCTTCCAGTCCGTGGACGCGGTCGACTGATCCACCAGGATCACCTGCCGCGCGAGTTGCTGACCACCCGCCCAGAACTCGAAGATAGCGCCGATGCCGTCATCTTCGCTGGCGGGATTGGTGTTCACGCCTTCCGTCTTCGCCCAGAAGCCCATCGTGTACAGGCGGCCGGCCTTGGCGTCGTTCCAGTACAGGTCGGCATTGTTCACGCTCATCCAGCCGAAGCCTTCGCTGGTCGCCGCAGGTTTGACCACTTTGAAGCTGTGATCGCCGGCGTACACCTCGTCCGAAGCCCACTCGCAGTATGCGCCCGCTTCGGGCGTCGCCGCCATCCAGAAGTTGGGCTCCAGGGTCTCCAGATCGCTGTTAGGCAGGATGTTGTCGGCGACTTCGATCTCTTCGATCGTGAAGTCATCGTACCAGCAGTACCCCACGGGGAAGCTGGTGAATCGCGCCCGCACCGACAGACCCGCCGCATCCTCTGGGGACTTGGCAATCACGGAGTAGTAGGTCCAGCCCGCGCTGTCGGCCGTCTGATCGAAGTACAGGAACTGGTCACCACCAGTGAGATCCCAGGCCGTGTACAACGGTGAACGGTGGAAGAAGAAGCACAGGCCGAGCCGATTGTTGTCCCGGACGGGCGTCACACCGGCGGGCAGGTACTTCTCGTCGGTGTTCACACTGTCCCAGCGCGCCCAGACGGAGATTTTGTACCAGGTGTTGGGCTTCACCGGGATGGGCTCGGAGTAGAATACCATCTCGTCGGCGTTGTCGTCCTGCTCTCGCAGCAGGGCCGAGTACTTGCCGCTGTGGGCGTAAGTGGTGTCGATGTTCGCGTAGCCGATCTCCGTGGAGCTAGTCCAATTGAGCCAACCCACCGGCGTCTCCGCGCCACCTCCGAAAATGCCCATCGACCATGGATCACTACCGCAATGCACGTTGTCGAACCACACGGTGCCGGTCGCATCCTTCCCAAAACCGATGAGCACGACCACGCTGTCCGGATCCGTCCCTTCGGGTATCACCAACCCAGCGGTGTACTCGGTCCAGTCCTTGGAGGCCACGGTCTGGTCCACAGCGATGGCCTGACGCGCCAGCAACTGGCCACCGGCCCAGAACTCGAAGATCGCCCCGATCATCTGATCCTCGGTGGTCGGATTCGTGTTGATCCCCTCCGTCTTGGCCCAGAAACCCATGGTGTACAGGCGACCAGCTTTGGCGTCATTCCAGTACAGGTCCGCATTGTTCACGCTCATCCACCCGAAGCCCTCGCTGGTGGCCGCCGGTTTCACCACCTTGAAGCTGTGATCGCCCGCGTACACCTCGTCGGACGCCCACTCGCAGTACGCTCCGGCCTCTGGCGGCGCCGGCATCCAGAAATTGGGGCGCATGTCCTCGAGGTCGCCGTTGGGGAGCAGGTTCGTCTGTGCCTTCACTCCCCATGCCGAGAAGGCGAACACGAGGCAAAGCCCCACCGTCAGGAAAGTCCCTGTGCGTCTCATCATAGGGCCCTCCATTGATTGTTGGTTACACAGGCAGCTCGATCACTCGACGATCGCGTTCCGTCCTATCCGACCCGTGGGTCCCCCTTCAATCGCCATTCGTCCGTGCACCATCACCTCCTTCCGACAGCAGAAGTTTTTCCGTGGCCAGGTCTCGGGGCTTGGGAGCCCGCGACTTGCCGCAGCACGACTCGCGGAGTACCAGTTCCGTGGGAACGATGGTCCGGTCGAAAGCGAGTCGAGGCCTTTCGATCACCTCCACCAACCGGCGCAGCGCGAGGGCGCCCATCTCCTCCTTCGGGACTCGCAGGGTGGTCAGGGTGGGATCGACCTGGGAAGCCGCGTCGATGTCGTCGAAGCCCACCACGGCCACGTCCTCCGGAATGCGCAGGCCAGCCTCCTTCAATGCCCGCATCACGCCGAAGGCGGTGGCATCGTTGGCAGCCACGACTGCGGTGAAATCCAGCTTTTCCTCCAGCATCCTGCGCGCAGCGCGGTAGCCGCTCTCCACCGAGCAGTAAGCTTCCTCCGTCCGCTCGAGGCTAGAGTCGCGCGGGATGCCGTGATCTTCGAGGCCTTTCCGGTATCCTTCGAGCCTGCCGCGGATGCTCGGGTGGGTAATTTCGCCTCCCACGAAGGCGATGCGCCGGTGGCCGTGCTCCACGAGATGATTCACAGCCTTCCGTACCGCCTGGTCGTTGTCCATCACGATGCAGGAGTAGGGCCGATCCTTGATGCAAAAGTCCACCAGAACGAAGGGCACCCCCATCTGCTCCACGCGCTCCACAAGTGGCACAGGCACCCGTCCCGCGAAGATCACGCCGTCCACGTTGCGTTCGAGCAGAAAACGGGGTAACGCGGCCGCCTTACGCCCCCGCTTTTCGACCGTCGTGAGCAGAATGTAGTAGTCGTAGTTGCGTGCCTCGAACTCGCTCCCCAGGAAGATCTTGGTGTAGAACGGTTCAGCGCGGGAGAAGTGGTCCGCGGTGAGAATGAAACCGATGTTTCCGGTGCGCTTGCTGGCCATGCTGCGGGCGAAACGGCGGGGATGGTATCCGAGCTCGTGGATGGCCCGCAGTACCCGGTCGCGCGTTTCGGGAGCCACTGGTCCGCTGTTGTTGATGACCAGCGACACCGTACTGACACTCACGCCGGCCCGGCGAGCCACATCTTTGATGGTCACGCTCATATTTGATCGAAACGCTACGACCCCGGAGTAAAGATTGTGTGCACGCGTGGGGCGACCAAATTGATCCAGAACCGCTATTGGGACGAGCTCTCATCGAAACGTTTCGACTAATTATACGAATCATTTGTTTCGCTGTCAAGAGAAATTTTGCGTTCCAGAATAAATTTCATCTCAGCCGTCGAAACCGCTCAAACTCGCGTGCACCACGTCTCCCCCTGCATTCGCTGCGACGTGGCATTCGCCCCGGACCCTTCTGTGAGCGGGTTTCATCGGCAATCGATGGGAGAATGTCGGCACACGCCTGACTCGGCGCAGATCCCCCCTGCCAGCGTAGTTGCCGGCCCCGAGCTGAGAACCATCGCAAGACACTCCGGCGGGAATTTGAGGCACCGTGCAGAATCTCGGCTCCGAGTTACCGCCCCCCGCACAAACGTCCCCGTCCGCCGCGGTAGTCCCCCTTGTGGCTGTCCTCTGCCGCCTTTGCGAGAGACCCCCGGACCCTCACAGTCGTTTGACGAAGATGTTGGCGAACTGCAGCGGATCGCCGTGGTGCTGCAGCGCAATCGGCCCTCGTTCGGGCACGCCCGGCAGGCGCGCCTCGCGGATCACCACCTTGCCGTTGAGCTTCACGGAAACCCGGTCGCCGCGCATGGTGATCTCGAAACGATTCCACTGGCCGATCGGATTATCGGCGTTTTGAATCGGCGTCGCGGCCCGACGCACCTCAGGGGGCATTTTCGCGTCCACGCGGTAGCCCCAGATTTCACCAGAACCCACCGGCCAGTTCCAGATGTTCACCTGCGCCTTCGAAATTCCCCTGAGGTAGATGCCGCTGTCGCCCGCGTCCCACACCGGGACCTTCACTTCCTTTCCGGTGGAGTCGCGCAGAACGGATCCGTCCGGGAGCACCACCGGAACCGAGTCGATCTTCGCCTCGCCCGGCAAGCGCCAGTCGACGATCAGCACGAAATCGCCGAACGACTCCTCCGACCACAGGTGCCGCTCGTCGCCCTCGGCTTCGCTTTTGCCGTCGTAGTCGAGGATCCAGTCGTTCGCTTTCCAGTGCCCGCGGCTTCCGGGCGCCAGTTTCCAACCACGCAGGTCGAAACCGTTGTACAGCGAGCGAAAACCCTGGTCCTCCGTCGCGACCACCTCCGGCGGGGGATTCGAACTCGGCAACTCCCGGATCCGAATGTTCCGGAAATGGATCTCGCTGCCCTCCGACTCCAGGCAAATGTACCCCTTCCGCGGGTTGGCGTAGTACGCCCAGTTCACCACCTTGCCGTTGACCGCCAGCGTGATCACCCCGTCGCGTACTTCCACGCGGTAGTGGTTCCACTCGCCCGCTGGGCGCACCCTGTCCTCGATCGGCACCGAACGCGCTCGTCCCTTCTTCTGCGGACGCCAGGGGGTCATCGACGCACCCCAGATGGGAAAAATGTCGCCGGGATTGCCGTCGCGGATCTGCACCTCGATGGACCGCGGGAACGGACTTCCGGTCGCGGGTAAAGCATCGGCGAACAGGAAGAGCCCGGCGTTGCCCCCTTTCTTCATGTGCCGCCACTCGAGCTCCAGGATGAAATTCTCGTATTGCTTCTCCGTGCGCAGCACACCTTTGGGCACCCCTGTGCAGACGATCATGCCATCGCGGACCGTCCACGTCTCCGGCGCACAATTGACATTGACCCATCCGGAAAGGTCCCGGCCGTTGAACAGGGGCTTGAATCGCGTTTCGCTTCGAGCACTTCCCACCAAAGCAAATACGATCCCGACCAAGACGATCTTCGACTTCGCTCTCATGAGACACCTCGCTGAAGAATGTGCACCACTCACTCAGCTACTTGCAGCCAAAACTTCGCGCACTGAACGCGCGAAAGACACGCTAACTCCTGGCCCTGGGTTTCGTCGGAGAACCGCCTTCTTAGCGCGGATCGTCTGCTGTACACGCGAAATTAATTTCTCTCTTCCACTGCCTCCCCGGTGAACAAACACTTGCCGTCTCCTCGGGCAGTCGCTATTCGAATTCGTCGATCAACACGCCCCGGCTACCCACCATTCCCTCACCGCGACACCAGAACCAACCAGGTCCGCAAAGTGTCCGGACTGGTGAGGGAAAGCAGAGTGTCGGCCTTCACTGTCGCCGCTTCGAGAAACCGCGCGGCTTCCGTGTCGAACCAGCGGACCTGCCATTCCGCACCTGACGGCTCGACCCGCAGTTTCACCTCCCCTCCTGTCGGAAAGTAGAGCGCGTACGTGTGGCCCGGTTCAGCGAGACAATAGGCTTCCCCGACCTCACGCTCCCGGAGAACCTCCAGCGCAGGCGCGCAAGCGAAGATGTCGAAGGAACTCGTGAAAACCCTGGCGGCACGGATCGCCTTCTGGGCCATCTCATTCAGGCCGATGCCGCTGGGTGGACGGTGGAATCGGGTGCTCGCACAGCCAGCGAAGATGTTCTGCCACCAGCGGTCCAGTCCCACGGCTGGATCGTTGGGCCGTCCGCCGTGCAGCCGATGGTACACCTTCACATTGGTCAAGGGACGGGCACCGCCGTGCTCCGTCACAGCGCTCCGGGCCCAGAGAATCCGCTGGTAGTGCACATCGCCTTCCTGCCAATTGTTCTGGGAGATGTCGAAGAAGTCGAAAAGGTCGGGTCGGGCGTAGGTGCGCGCGTGTTCCTCGTGACGGATGTCATGCGGATCCCACATCTCCGTGATGTACACACGGCGTCCCTTCTCCCGCGCTTTCTCCCGGATGTACCTCGCCCAGTACCACGCCCACTCCGCCGGGGCGCGGGTCTCGTTGTCGAGACAGTAGAGCACGTTACCGTACCTGAGGCTGATGCTCAGCAACCTGTCGACGAATCTGCGCTGGTAGCGGAGCAACAGGCTGTCACCGTTCACTCCGGGCACCGAGTAGAAAAACGGTTGCCGCTTGAAGGCGGGATGAAACGGCCACTCGGGTTCGAGTTGCGTGTCCGTCGTGTCGTAGTTCACGTTGTTCGAAGGGTTGAACGGATTCCGCAACCAGTTGTCACGGTAGAAGTCAAACGTTGCCCACACCTCCATCTGAACGATGATGCCTCGCCGCTCAGCCTCGGACAGGCACCGCTCAAATCGGGCCCAGTACTCGGGATTGAAGCGATCCAGATCGTAGCGGCCATCCGGAAGCTTCGCAAAGGGCCACACGTTGCCGGAGTCTCTGCTCGACATGGTGCATCGGATGTAGTCTCCGCCGACGCGTTGCAACGCGTCCAGATTGGCCACCAGCAGGTCGGGGTGGTTGAAGAGATTGTCTTCGTCCGAGCCGCCGAGCAGCAAAACCGGCTTCCCCCGGTAGGTGAAGTAGAACGGGTTCTTCTCGTAGATTCCGAGATCCTCTTTTGCAGCGCGCTGGCCACATCCCAGCCCAATCAGCGCTGCAGCCAGCGTCCAATTCAAAACGCGGCGAACCCCTGGCCTTCCCATTCTCAACTCTCCCGTGGCTCAGAGCAAACCAAATTGTCCTTCCGTGCCCCTCAACGCGGCCTGACCACGTACTCAACGCCCCTCTTCGTTTCGAACTCGAGTGCCCCATCCTCCACCGGCGTCGCTCGTACGGGTTCGCCATCCCGGAGAATCTCAACCGGCAGACCCGCGCGGACTCGGCATGGCAGGCCCGCGAGCGACCGAATACGCGCCTGGGTCAACTGGCCGTTCGCCCAGGCGATGTCCACCTCAAATCCGCCCCGGGCGCGCAAACCCGTCACTCTACCCTCCCGCCAAACGCTCGGCAAAG
>CAYXFI010000099.1:0-11495 GCA_964464205.1 uncultured Cytophagia bacterium | reverse complement strand
GTCGGCGTCCTCTACAGCGACCCGGAGCGGCTGCAACGGGCGCGGAAATCCTGCGCCGAGGTCTTCGGTCCGATCGACTGGACCAGCCCGGACTTCCCCTTCGACGTGACGGACTACTACTGCGAAGAAATGGGATCGCCCATCCAGCGGCAATTCTGGTCGTTCGCGAACCTCATCCAGCCGGACGAACTGCCCAGGACCAAGCTCATCACCAACCGGATCGAGGACGAGCTCGCGGTAAATGGCAGACGGCGGGTCAACCTCGACCCGGGGTATCTGGACTACGACAAAGTGGTGCTCGCTTCGGCCAAGTACAACGGCCAGAAGATCTACCTCAGCGACGGCATCTACGCAGACCTCACTCTCCACTACGAGAAAGGGCACTACTACCCCTACCCCTGGAGCTTCCCGGACTTCAAGAGCGGACGTTACGAACGGGCCTTCCTGCGGATGCGCGAACTGTACAAGGTCTCAATGGCTCGCCTGCGCAAAGCGGGAAAACTGTGAGGCCGGCACCGACATCGCGGAAAAGCAGGGGGTGCGCGTCCGACTCAGGCTCAGGACGAACAGGGTGCGCAGCTCGCGTACGGGCGGGCTGGGTCGTTTGCTCCCCAACCGGGGTCGCGCCGCGTTCTTTCGCAACCGCCACTCGAGCAGCAAGCGCACCGGCCATCCGCGCGGGGCGGGAGTGCCGGCGTGGACCGGCACTGTGAAGCTTGTGAAGAGCGCACTGATACGCACGTGAAGAGAGACACCGAACCGCAGCGACGCAGGGCGCGCAGAGCTTGGAGCGGAGGCCCTCGAAAAGCCGCTTCCGCTGCCGGATTTGTCAAAATTCAGAGTCTCCCAAACAAGATGGGTCACGAGCGGAAGCATCCAATGAGTCCCAGTCGTGGGACTTAGCGAGCTTTCGAACGGGAGTCAGATCATTTTGTGTAGCGCGCGCACCGGCGAAAGAACTCCTGCTGGCGGTTCTGCCACATTCCCTGCGTTCTCCGCGAGCCTGCGGTTTGTGAGAGTTCTTCATAAGCCTCCCAAAGGCACTGACTGAAAGTCGCCCGTCTGCTGGCCACGAACCCGGGAACACGGGCAAACGCCACTTTTTGTTGCAACCGCGCGCCGGGATGGTGTGTCTAATGAGTGTGCCGCAGTAACGGATGTTGGAGCGCAAAACCCTCTCGGACGAATTGAGCCAGAGCGCCAGTCGTCGGCGCCCGCGCGCGGCTTCGCTGGGGACCCCGGAATGCCGGCCAGAGTCGCTGCCACTGACGCCGAGAAACCGCAACCCGGCATTCCCGCGTTGGAGATCAGATCGCTAGCACGTCCGAGCCAGTTGTCAGGGCTGCCCCAGGCCGAAGGCGGCCACTTGGAGCTGACGCGCTTCAGCATGTCGGACAACGGGTCGGCCGGGACGGTCTCCGCCGGTGGGGAGATGTCCTGCAGCAAAGTGCTCCCCTCGGGGCGGGACCACGGGAGCCCCGGGGCAAGAGCCGGCGCTTGAGCCCGCCCGGATCGGCCGTTCGTCCGCACAGGTTCCGGTTCATCCCGGTCCGAGACGGGTAGCGCGCAGATGAGACCAGGGCGACCGTGCTCTTCAGGTCAGATCTCTGGAGCACGCTCCGGCGAACGATCGGCGGTCTTTCCACCACGTTTCCGTCAGGGACAGGTCGGTGCGCCTCATTGCCAACGAAGATGAGATCCTGCAACGGGCCCAGCAGGGCGACCTCAACGCGTTTCACCGGATCTACCAGGCCTACCGGAGGCCGCTGTTCACGTTCATCTACCGAATGACCGGTCATCGACAGGACGCTGAGGACCTGTTGCAGGAAGTGTTCGTGAAAGCCTACCAGCGGCTCGGCTCCTTTCGCGGCAATAGCCACCTGTCCACGTGGTTGTTCAGCATCGCCAAGAACGAGACGATCTCTTTCCTACGGCGCGAGGCGCGACGCAACGGGGTTGCGATGCGGACGGAGGCCAACACGGGCTGGGAGAACGAATCACCGGTTCCCACGTCCGGCGATCCGGAGGACGAGGTTCTCGAACACGAGACCGAGCGCGTGCTGCAAGAGGCGCTCGCATCGCTGCCCGAGACCTACCGAGCTGCCTTCGTACTCGGAGTGGTGGAGGGGCTCCCGTACGAGGAAGTTGGCAAGATCTTGGGCTGCACCGTGCCCAACGTGAAGTCCCGGGTGTTCCGCGCGCGGGCGAAACTGGCGCACTGGTTGGCCCGCAACTACCCGGAGTTCAAGCCGCGAAACTCCGCCTCGAAGAAGGGCTCCCCGGCGCCGGTATCGTCCGTCGGCGGGAACGAGGGAGCCGGAGCGCGGTAGACGGCAGCAGCGAGGATGAGAACGATGCACACCAAAGAATGGGACGAACTACTCGGGCGTTACGTAAGCGGGGATCTCCCGAGGGAAATGCGGGAGCGGGTGGAGCGGCATCTTTCCACTTGCGCCCAGTGCCGGCGCGCCGTGGAGGCGGCTGCCTGGGCCGAGGGTCGGTGGTCGGAACTGCGGGAAGAAGAGCCTTCGGAAGCGGTTTGGCTTGGCGTAGTGAGCAGAATCCGAGCCCGTGAAACCCCCGCTCGCGACGGCAGGGCCCGACTCCTGCAGTTGGCCGGCTGGTGTCGCTCCCACTGGCGGCCCGCCGTCGCACTGGCAGGTGTCGCAGGAAGCCTCCTGCTGGCCGTCGGTCTGTACAGCTGGAACCGGGGAGAGAGCGATGGCAAGCCGGGGTGGGTAGTCCTGCTGGACGCCGCGCCCACCCGCATCGAACGTACCGTGCAACCGCTGCCTCCCCGCAGTCAGCTCCCCGACCTGTTCGGGGCAGCACAGGCTGTGCTCAGACAGACGGCCCAGACCTCGAGCGCTACCAGCGACATCTACCTGCCAGTGAAGTCGCAGATCCTGGCCCAGCAGGTGGCCGAGATCCAGGCAGATCCACTGCTCGGCGAACAGTTCGGTCCCCTGCTAGCGGACGTGGAGATCGCGCTGGTGGAACTCACCGCAGCGGCAGCCGACTCGAATCCGGCGGAGCGAATCCGACGGGTGAAGGAACTGGTGCTGGACAAAGATCTGCTGGCACGATTGGCCATCGCCCGCTCCAGGCTGCGCGCCTTGGGTGAACAGGACACCCCGCCGGAAATTCTGATGGCGTACTTACAACCACCTCGGTGAGGAAACCCCAATGAGATCGCCAAAGCTGAATCCTCTCTGGTTTCTCTTCGCGGTTCTGCTGTGCAGCTCAACGGTCGCCCAGCCGGGCGCACAGTCGGGACGCGAGGGGTTCTACGAGGCGATGACGGCCCTCAGGAACCAGGAATGGTCGCGGGCTGCTGAGCTGTACCGGCGAGTGCTTGAAACCCCCGAAGCGAAGCGCTATCATGAAGAAGCCCTGTTCTGGTCAGCCTACTGCGAACAGCAGTTGCATCAGTACGAACGGGCGATCCAGGACTACGCACGCTACCTGAGCGAGTATCCCTCGGGTCGCTTCCAGGCGCTGGTGGAGGCGCGCCTGCGCACGTTGGCCTCCCGGCTGGGCGCCGAAGAGGAGATCCAGCGGCGCATTTCCGAAGCCCTGACGCAGGTTGAAAAACGCGCCCGCCGCTCGGCAGTGCTCAGCCTGACCCGCAGCCCGAGTTTCCAGGACCTGCCGCTGATCATCGAGTTGCTCGACAAAGAGCGGGACCCCTCGTTGCGCACCGTCCTGATCACCAGCCTGGGCCAGATTCAGGACCCGCAGGTGATCCCCAAACTGGAGACGATCGCCCGGACTGACACTTCATTGCGGGCTCGGATCGCGGCCATTGAGGCCCTGTCGCGCATTCGCGACCGGTCGGCCGCTCTCACGGTCGTGAATCTCGTGCAGGTCGAGCAGAGTCCGGAGTTCCTCCGTCGGGCCGTGCCCAGTCTGGCCCGGTTTGACGCAGACGTAGTGGTACCGGTGCTCCTCTCCTTGGCCCGCCGCACCGACGATCCCCGGTTGCGGGACTTGGCCGTGTCCACCATCAGTCGGGTCAACGGGGCGGAAGCCTACCTGGACAGCCTGTACACGCTGGCTCTGGAAGCGGAGCCAAGCTCCCCCCTGCTCACGAGCAGCGTTGGCTCACTTGTGCGGCTGAGCGCTCGACCGGAAGCCCGACGCTACTGGGATCAGTACAAAGTCGAAGAGCTCGCCCACATCTCGCTGCGGGACACAACGGGACGGACCTTTCAGGTCTACGCGGGACTCCTCAACGTGGTGGAGGAGGACGTCTGGCGCGACGTAAGTCCCCTGTTCTTCGAGCTCGTCCGCGATGGGTCAAGACCCAGAGTAGCCGGAGCGGCCCTGCAGGCGTTTCGTCGGAGAGGCTTCGGGAAAGTGCCACCCTCACGGTTCGTCCAGCTGCTCAGCGACCCAGCCCTGGAACGTCGGGTGGCCCAGCAAGTCTTGGACGTGCTCGCGGCGCACAGCGAGGAAGAAGCCCGTGCCGGGCTGACCGCCCTCATCGAGGCGCGTAGGCCGGCGGTGGATTTGGCCTACTACGTCGGGGGGCTCAAACCGGAAGTGGCACTCCCGGTGCTGGAGGGAGAACTGGACAGCGACGATCCGGGCTGGCGGGCCATGGTCGTGCGGGCACTCGGACGGCTCGGGGTCCGCAGCGACGAGGCCGTCGACCGGCTCATCGAGGTCGTCGAAGGAGATCCCGACCCCACGGTTCGGAGGGAAGCGTTCGAGCAGCTCACCCGGCTGAACGACTCCCGAGCGAAGGACGCAGTCCTGCGGCTGATCCACGAGTTCTACCGGTAGCTCGAGCAGCAGTCAAGCCGCAGAACCAGCGAGCCCAGCGCCCCGACCGGAAATCGACGGCAAGAAGATCCGGGACGCGGCGAGCTTGGGGCCCACGTCCCGGCATCCAGCCTACCAGTACTCCTGCAAAGTGTCGGAGCGCGCACTCCCCAGGGTTTTCCCCGCAACCTGAAGGTAGCCGCAGCGAGGGCTTCACGCAAGAAGCAGCGAGGCGACGATCGCCCCGAACCACGAGCGGGTTCACTTCTGATCCGCACGGCTCGTGAAGTGGCGGAGCCAGGAACGCCACCCTGCTCACCTTGACTCAGACGACAACGTTGATCTTCCGCCCCTTTTCCTCCACCAGCTTCACGAACTGGCGTACGATTCCCTCCAGTTCCGCCAGCTGGCATTCTTCGATCCGGCCCTGGTCGCACAGCACGGGCAGCTCGGGATCGATGGGCAGGCGCGCGAGGATCGGGGCTTCGGCCATCTCCGCGACCTTCCCGGCCTGGCTGGGTCCGAACAGCTCGTACTGAGAACCGCAGTTTGGACAGCGGAAGTAGCTCATGTTCTCCACAACCCCCAGCACCGGTTTGCCCAGCGTGGAGGCCATGTGTAGGGCTTTCCGCACAATCATCGCCGCCAGGTCCTGGGGTGTGGTGACCAGCACCACCCCCTCGGTGGGCAGTTGCTGCAGAACGGTCAGGGGCGCGTCCGACGTGCCCGGAGGCAGATCGATCAACAGGTAGTCCAGCTGACCCCACAGCACGTCGCGCCAGAACTGCTGGATGGCCCCGGCCACGAGCGGTCCCCTCCAGATCACGGGCTGGTCTTCCTTCTCCAGGAGCAGGTTCAGGCCCATCACGTAGATTCCCGTTTTCGTGCGGATCGGAATGATGGCCCCGAAGCCCGTCTGCGGCCTCCGGTGCGCGCCGAAGAGACGCGGGATGGAAGAGCCCGTCACATCGGCGTCGAGTACGCCCACGCGGTAGCCAGCCCTGCGGAGCCCCACCGCCAGGAGCGAGGTCACCAGACTTTTGCCCACACCGCCCTTGCCGCTCATCACCGCAACGATGTGTTCGACCTCATTGAGCTTCTCCGCAATGCCCGGCGATTCCGCTGCTTTCGCCCCTCGCTCTTTCCGCAGACGCTCGGCCAGAGCCTGCCGTTCCTCCTCCGACATCTCCACGAAGTTCACCTTCACATCCACGTCGTCTCCAGCCAGGCGCCGCACGATCCCCTGGATCTCCGAATCAAAACTTCGCGAGAGAGGGCACGCCATGGTGGTGAGCGCCACGGTCACGGTCACCCGGCCGTCCCCGACCTGGACATCGCGCAGCATATTGAGATCGGCAAGCGTCTTGCCGATCTCCGGATCCACGATCTTGCCGATTTCCTGCCGAAGCTTCTCTTCCAGATTTTCCGCCACCTTCGTTCCTCCAGCGAGCTAATGTCCAAAACGTCGACTTCCGCACACTGTTGACTCAGCCATGCAACTTCGCAACGATCCATTCCGTTCCAATCCCGGTCACCACCAAATCTCAACCACCGAACATCAGCTTGCAAATGAACAACGCAGCCAGAATCCCGGCCGTATCGCCGATCAGACCAGCCGGGACCGCGTGCCGTGTCTTTTTGATCTGCACGCTGCCGAAATACACGGCGATCACGTAGAACGTGGTCTCCGTGGAGCCGTACAGGGTGGAGGCCAGCCTCCCGATGAAGGAATCCGGACCGTGAACCTTCATCAACTCGGTGACGATCCCGAGGGTACCGCTGCCCGAAAGGGGTCGCATCAGGGCTGCCGGGAGTACCTCCGCGGGCATCCCGATCAGGTCCGTCAGCGGGCTGATGAATCGCACGAACAGGTCCATCGCCCCGGAGGCCCGGAACATCCCGATGGCGACCAGAATGGCCACAAGAAAAGGGATGATCCGGACCGCGATATCGAACCCTTCCTTGGCCCCTTCCACGAACACCTCATACACGCGGATGCGCCGGATCACCGCCAGCACCGGGATCGTGAACAGCAGCACCGGGATCGCCCAGTCGGACACAAAGGAAATCACCCTGCGGAACAGATCCGGCGTAAGCCAGCCGAAGAGGGGCGCCAACACTCCGAGCCTGCCAAGTCCAAAGATCGCGGCCACTCCCACCGCCAGTCCACCCAGGACTTTCATCAGACCGAGCAGGCGACGCCGGAACTCGCTCCGACCGAGTTGGGCGTATTCGAGAATCTTGGTGCCCGTCACGGCTGCGGTTGTGGCGCATGTGGAGGCGAAGATGGTAGTACCGATGATCTCGGCTGGATCCGCCGAGCCCAGCTGAGCGCGCACCGCGATGATCGTGGCCGGAATCAGGGTGATGCTCGCCGTGTTGAGCGCCAAAAACATGACCATCGCGTTGGTAGCGGTGTCCTTCTCGGGATTGAGCTTCTGCAGCTCTTCCATTGCCTTCAACCCCAACGGGGTAGCGGCATTGCCCAGTCCCAGCCAGTTGGCGGCAATGTTCAGCACCATCGCGCCCATGGCTGGGTGGTCCGGGGGGACGTCGGGGAAAAGCCGCTTGGCGACGGGCCGCACCGCGCGGGCCAGCAGGGCTACCATTCCGGCCTCTTCGGCGATCCGCATGATGCCCAACCATAGCGCCATGATGCCGATCAGACCCAGGGCGATCTCGACGGCTGTACCGGCGTAATCAAAGGCGGCCTTGGTCACCTCGGTGATCTTGCCCGTCACACCTCCAATGACCACTGCCAGAGCCATGAGGCCCAGCCAGATGTAGTTGAGCATGCGACGCCTCCGTCCACCTGGTGGTCGAACTCTCCCCCGGGGCGTCGAACTGGCGCCCGCGCGCCTCCTCGGTCAGAGACCGGCGGCCGCCCGCCCTCCCCGCTCAGCGCCTGAGGGTGGCTACCAGACGCTTGGTGTGGATCAGCAGATCCAGGGCCGCAGCGATGTCAGGGGCGACGACGTCCGCGGTCTGCACCGCTTCGGCGGAGGTGCACTCGGGACCCAGCACCGCGATGCTCAAGGCGACACAGCGCAGCATGGCCACGTCGTTGGCACCATTGCCCACGGCAACCACGCGGTCCACACCCAGGCTCCGAACGAACGCCTCCTTCGCCTCCCGCTCACCCGGATGGGCGATACGCTGCATGGACACCTCCAGTTCCCCCGCGAGGTCTCGCGCCCGGCCGAAGGTGTCGGCCGTCAGCAAGTACACCTTCAGCTTTTGCCGCAGCACACCCACCCGCTCGGCCACGCCGGGCAGTAGGTTGCCGTCCAGGCTGATCGTACCGTTCACATCGAGCACGAGATACTCCAGCGCGAGGGTCCCGCGCCCCGGTATGTCCAGCGTAATCATTCCTCTTTGCCTCCATCTGGAGAATCGAGCGATTCAGCGAGGGCATCCAGTTTCCGCCCCACGAAGTCAATGGCTTCATCGATGCTGGTGATGTCCTCCGGAATACGAAACGGTTCACCGACGCGGATCACCACCTTCCGGCGCTGCACCGAATGATCCCAGCGAGGCATCGTTCGGAACGAACCGGAGATCCGGCACGGCACGATGGGCACCCCGGCCCGCATGAGCAGTTTCACGAGGGTCCGCTTCGGCTTCAGCCGGCGGCCGTCCCAGGTGCGTTCCCCCTCCGGGAAAGCTGCCACCGGGGCACCGCGCCGAAGTAGCCGAACCATATTGAGCAGCGCGGTAGGATCCGGGCGATGGCGGTGCACGGGAATGGAGCGGAATACCCGCATCACCCAGCGGTTCAAACCACTCTTGAACTCCGTGTTCTTGGCGAGGAAGCCGATCTTCACCGGCAGGGCGGCGAGGGCGAAGAAGGAGTCCAGATACCCTTCGTGATTTGCGATCAGGAAGAACGGTCCCTCTACGGGCAGGTTCTCCGCGCCTCTGAGCTCCAGCCCAAAGTAGAGCCGGAAGAGCCGTCGCGCCACCGCGCGGATGGCCGAGTACAACAGCTCGTTCCAGAACGAGCCGCGCGGACGCCTGGGGGTTGCCTCGGGACGCACGAGGGGAGAAGATCTCCGCACGCGCTTCTCCCGGTCCCGGAACCGCACTACGGGCTGGAACTCCACCACTTCCCTCCCGCGCTCCGCCCAGAACCGTGCAATCGCCCGCTGAGTCACCAGTTCCCAGAATAGCGGCGACTGCCCGGGGAACTCCACGTGAACGGCCCTTTCGCCCCTTTGCCGGAAGACGAAGTCTCGGGCGTCGGTGGTGACGCACACGAGTTCTTCCAGGGGAACCTCGCGCTTTCCGTCGTGGGTGTCCACGAAAAGCCGGCGATTCGTCAGGAGGAGGCGGCACTCACCCGCCTCCGCCAGCTCCTCCACATTGGCTCGCACGCCGCCGAAGCCCTCGAACAGCGGCCCGGGAACGGAACGCCGAGCTCGCCCCCACTCGCTCTCCGCAATCACCGACTCTCCCGGAGCAAGCCCAAGTTCCTGGTCATCCTCCTGCGTCGGGAGTGCGTCGAGGGACGCCACCGCCTGGTCGAACCACTCCCACGCCGGACGCACGGTGCCTCCCACCTTCACCAGGTCGCCTTGACGGACGAATTCCACCTGACAACGCGCGCACTTCGCGCCGCCGCGTACACTCTTCACGCAGTGGAAACATCCGCAGCGTGGGCAAACGAAAAACAGATCACCGATCATCGGGATTCATCTCTGCGTGCGAGTACAAAGCGATCGCCGCCAGAATCAGAAGTGCGCCCAACGTCTCCAGGTCGGAAAAGCGCTCGCCCAGCAACCCGAATCCGAGCAGGGCCCCGATCACGGGCTCGGCAAGCAGAATCACGGCGGAAGCGGTGGGGGTCAGTTGTCGCAGCCCGTGGGTCCACAGGAGAAGCGGGATGGCCGAGCAGAAGATGGCCGTGTACAACAAAACCGGCAAGCTGATGCCCAGATTCCCCAGGCCAGGATCACCAAACAGGGTACTGACCGGGAGCAGGAACAGCCCCGTTAGCGTCAGTACCACCGAAGTCAGAGGCACAATGCGGACCGAAGGCTGCTGCAGAAGAAGCTTGGTGATCACGAAGTAGCATGCCCACAAGAGCCCGGACGAAACGACGAGGAAGTCCCCGAGGAGCGTCCCTCCGCGGAGTGCCTCTAAATGATACTGCGTGGCCAGGCCCGTCACCCCTGCGACGCCGAGCGCGATCGAGACGATCTTCTTGGGCCCAAACCGCTCGTGCAGTACTAGCCAGGAAAGCAGGGCTACGCCCACGAACCCCAGATTCACGTAAAAAGCCGCCTTGCTGGCTGTGGTCTGCAACATCCCGATGTTCTGGAGCGAGAAGGCACAGGCGTTCAGAACCGCCAGAAGCCAGACCTTGCGATTTCGCAGGTGGTCCAGCAGCCCGCTATTCAGGGTCAGCAACCCGAGCAGAACGCCCGCACCCAATGTTCGCCACAGGGCGAACCACAAGGGGTCGAGGTGCCGAAGCCCAACCTTCACGGCCGCGAAAGACGATCCCCACAGGAAACTGCTGCCGAGAGTGTACAGAACCGCCTTGATCCGCACTTCGTTCGCCATTCAGAAAACCTGTCCCTCACAGGTGAAGTTGTCCGGTGGCATCGCGGTTCAGGTTCCATCACCGGCACGGCCCCCAAGCTCGCGTGTACGGGGGCCGCACGATTTCCCAACGAAACGCACCGGGCGGAGACGGGCCTCGCCTCTCAGTCGTCCCCGGCCACGCGCGTGAGATCCAGCCGCATGCCGTCCGAAGCAGCGACCACCTGAATCCCCAGGCGCTGAGAGAGCTCTTCGGCCAGTTGCCAGGGTTTGGCCCGTACCATGGTCATACCGAAGTGGGTCAGTACAGCTACCCGAGGACGTACCGCGCTGATCAGTCGCTCCGCATCACTTAGGTTTAGATGCTGGATCTCGTCCGGCGTGGCCTTGCCGCGGTCGTAGCGAACGGTATTCAGAATCAGCACATCGGCCCCCGCGTACGCGCTGCAGAGCCCGTCGAAATAGCGCGTATCCACGACAAAGGCCACCGTCGGTAATCCCTGCGAGCGAAGGTACAACCCGTAGGTCTCCACCCCGTGCTGATGGCGGATTGGCGCCTGCACCCGTACTTCGCCGATCTCGTACTCTCCTTTCTCCTCGAGAATCAACACCTTCTCAAGGAACCCCCTGCAGTAGCGCAACACCACGGGATCCTCCTCCAGAGCGTCCCGAGGAGCCAGCAGCACGCCCCTCCGCTTGAAACCCCCGTCCGTCATGGCTTCAATCATCACGTTCACGTCGTTCGCGTGATCCAGGTGGCGGTGGGTGAGCACAATACCACTGAGCTGCCCGGGGTCAAGCCGCGGTCTGCTGGAGGCGCACCGCACCAGGGTGCCCGGCCCCGGGTCGATCAGGATCTGTGTCTGCCCCATCTTCACCCAGGTCCCCCCGGAGGCGCGCAACTGCTTGATGACCACGAAACGCGCCCCGGCTGTGCCCAGGAACTTGATCCACGACTCGTCCTGACCCGACACTGCCGACCTCCACTGATTTCGCCACGCTCACAACTTCCCCGGCGGCGCCGAATACCGGCCCGCGGTTCCGCTCAATATACGGGAAATCCGTAACAAAACAAGCGCTTTGGCTTGCCAGAGTGGACCGCTTTTCCCGGGTAGCTGGCGCAGGACAACTTTGCGTGTCCCGGAGAATGCCGTCTCGCGGCGCCGGACGCGACCGCCGGCCGA